>CAJYRU010000214.1 GCA_913777295.1 uncultured Sphingomonas sp.
GTTCGCCGCGGTCATGGTCTTCGCCATCGTGTGGCTGACCATCACCTATTTCCCGATCGCGCACATGGTGTGGGCATCCAGCGGCTATTTCTTCAAGGCGGGCGCGCTCGACTTCGCCGGTGGCACCGTGGTCCACATCAACGCCGGTGTGTCGTCGCTGGTGCTGGCCATCCTGCTGGGCAAGCGGCTGGGCTTCCCGACCGAGCGCATGGCACCGCATTCGCTGACGCTGACCATGGTCGGCACCGGGCTGCTGTGGGTGGGCTGGTTCGGCTTCAACGCGGGTTCCGCGCTGGAAGCCAACGGCACCGCCGGTCTGGCGATGATCAACACCTTCGTCGCCACCGCCTCTGCGGGCCTGTTCTGGATGCTGGCCGAGAAGTTTTCGGGCCACAAGGGTTCGGCGCTGGGCTTCTGCTCGGGCATCATCGCCGGGCTGGTCGCTGTGACACCGGCCGCGGGCAACTCGGGTCCGTTCGGTGCGATCGTGCTGGGTGCCATCGCCTCGGTCGTCTGCTTCTTCGCGGTCACCGTCCTCAAGCCCAAGCTCGGCTATGACGACTCGCTCGACGCCTTCGGCATCCACGGCGTCGGCGGCATCATCGGCGCGATCGGTACCGCGGTCGTCTATGCCCCGTCGCTGGGCGGTCCGGGTGCGGCCGACTACGACATGGGCGCCAAGCTGGGCGTGCAGGTATTCGCGGTGCTGGTCACCATCCTGTGGGCATCGATCGGCACCACCGTCGCATGGTTCGTCGCCAAGGCGCTGACCGGTGGCCGGGTTTCGAAGGAAGTCGAGATGGAAGGTCTCGACCTCGGCGAACATGGCGAGCGCGCTTACAATTACTGAGTTTCTCGTCCGGGCGGCGGCCTAGTCCCCTGCCGCCCGGACCCACAGTTTCCTCCTGCGGAAAACCCCTGGGCCGGTGTGGCGACACACCGGCCCTTTTTTTGTCGGACCGGGGTGCTAGACCGCCGGCATGACTCCTTATCTCGACCTCATGCAGCGCGCCCTTACGCAAGGCGTTCCGACCGACGACCGCACCGGGGTCGGCACGCGGTCGGTGTTCGGGCACCAGATGCGCTTCGACCTGTCGGCCGGCTTTCCGGTGCTGACGACCAAGAAGCTGCACCTGCGATCGATCATCATCGAGCTGCTGTGGTTCCTGCGCGGCGACACCAATGTGCGGTGGTTGCAGGAGCAGCGGGTCAGCATCTGGGACGAATGGGCCGACGCCAATGGCGACCTTGGTCCCGTCTATGGCAAGCAGTGGCGCGACTGGGTGGCGGCGGACGGGCGGCATATCGACCAGATCGCCGAACTCATCCACACGATCCGCACCAACCCCGCCTCCAGGCGGCAGATCGTGACCGCATGGAATCCGGGCGAGCTGCACGCGATGGCGCTGTCGCCCTGCCACTGCCTGTTCCAGACCCATGTCGCGAACGGGAAACTGTCGCTCCAGCTGTACCAGCGCAGTGCCGACATCTTCCTCGGCGTGCCGTTCAATATCGCGAGCTATGCGTTGCTGACGCACCTGCTGGCACAGCAATGCGGGCTGGCGGTCGGGGAGTTCATCTGGACCGGCGGTGATTGCCATCTGTACGAGAACCATCTGGATCAGGCGCGCGAGCAGCTGGCCCGTACGCCAGGCCCCCTGCCCCGGCTGGAGATCGTGCGGAAGCCCGACGCGATCGATGGCTATGTCATCGAAGACTTCGTGCTGCATGACTATGTCGCCCAGCCGCATATCAAGGCGGCGGTGGCGATATGATCGACGCGATCCTGGCGCGCGCCGACAATGGCGTGATCGGGGTGGATGGCGAGCTGCCCTGGCACCTGCCCGCCGACCTCAAGCGGTTCAAGGCGCTGACCATGGGCCGAGCAATGGTGATGGGGCGCAAGACGTTCGAGAGCTTTCCTTCGCCCCTGCCCGGCCGGCGGCACATCGTGCTGACCCGTGACCCGAACTGGCGGGCCGACGGCGCGGAGGTGGCGCATGATCCGGATGCCGCGCTGGCGCTGGCCGGGCCGGATGCTGCGGTGATCGGCGGGGCGGAGATCTTCGCGCTGCTGCTGCCGCGGATCGAGCGGGTCGAGCTGACCGAGGTCCATGCCGCGCCCGTGGGCGATGCGGTCGTCCCGCCCTTTACCGGCTGGGTCGAGGCGTGGCGCGAGGACCACAGTGCGCAGGGAGAACGCCCGGCCTACAGCTTCGTCACATTGCTCCGGCCCGGCACCACGGCGTAAGGAACCGGCGGCTCCGCGAACGGGTGCCTGAGGGGGAGCGGATGCGCAGGGCGATCTGGTGGGGCGTGGCGTTGCTGGCGATTCTGGCCGCCGCCTTCTTTGCGCTGGCGCCGGGCATCGTCGAGCGATCGATGAACAAGGTCGAGCCGTCGGCGGCGTTGGCGCAACGGATGGCGACCCCGCCGCGTCCGACCTTTGCCGAGCCGATCGTCGACCTCCATGCCGACACGCTGCTGTGGTCGCGCGACCTGCTGAGCCGGGGCACACGCGGGCAGGTTGACCTGCCGCGCCTGCAGGAGGGCAATGTCGCGCTGCAGATATTCTCGTCAGTGACGAAGACGCCGCGCGGGCAGAATTACGACAGCAACGATGGCGACAGCGACAACATCACCCCGCTGGTGATCGCGCAGTTGCAGCCGGTCAGGACGTGGGGATCGCTGCTCAACCGGTCGCTGTGGCACGCGACCAAGCTGCGGCGCGCGGCGCGGGCGTCGAACGGCGGCCTGCGGCTGGTGACCAGCGCGAAGGAACTGGACGCGCTGCTGGCGGCGCGGACGATGGGCGGGGCGACCCGGCCGACCGGCGCCTTGCTGTCGATCGAGGGGCTGAACGGGCTGCAGGGGAGCCTGTCCAATCTCGACCGGCTGTACCGCAGCGGGTTCCGCATGGCGGGCCTGACGCACTTCTATGACAATGAGGTCGCCGGGTCGATGCATGGCCGGGCCAAGGGCGGGCTGACCCCGTTCGGGCGACAGGTGGTCGCGCGGATGGAGGACCGGGGCATGATCGTCGACGTCGCGCATCTGAGCCATGCCGGTATTGCCGACGTGCTGAAGATCGCGCGGCGGCCGATCGTGTCGAGCCATGGCGGGGTGCAGGCGACGTGCCGGGTCAACCGCAACCTGACCGATGACGAGGTGCGCGGCATCGCCCGGACCGGCGGCGTGGTCGGAATCGGATATTGGGCGGGCGCGGTGTGTTCGACCGATCCCAAGGCAATCGCGAAGGCCATCCTCCATGTCCGCGACGTGGCCGGCATCGACCATGTCGCGCTGGGGTCCGATTTCGACGGGGCGGTGACGACCGGGTTCGATACCGCATGGGTCGCGCTGGTCGCCGAGGCGCTGCGGCAGGCGGGACTGGGCCAGGACGATGTGGACAAGGTGATGGGCGGCAATGCGTTGCGGGTGCTGCGCGCCGGGATGCAGCCCCTTTCGCCGGCAGCCCCCGCCCGCTAAGGGGCGGCGATGCAGCGTCTGGACGGGGGCGCGGCGGTGCCCGGTCCTTTGCGCGGTGGCATCGTCGCGCTGGGCAATTTCGATGGGTTTCATGCCGGGCACCAGGCGGTGGTCGGGCGCGCGGGCGACCGCCCGCGGGCCGAGGGGCGGCCGGCGATCGTCGCCACGTTCGATCCGCATCCGCGCCGCTATTTCCAGCCGGGCCTGCCCCCGCTGCGCCTGACCAGCCTCGACCAGCGCGAGCGACTGTTCGCCGAGGCCGGGGCCGATGCGATGCTGGTCTTCCCCTTCGACGCCGCGCTGGCCGGGCTGTCGGCGGAGGCGTTCGCGACCGAGCGACTCGTCGAGCGGATCGGCGCGGGCGGGGTGGTGACCGGCACCGACTTCACCTTCGGCAAGGGGCGCAGCGGCGATGTCGCGACGCTGCAGGCGCTGGGCGAGCGGTACGGCTTCTCGGCCGAGACGGTCGCGCCGGTCGGCGACGGACAGGCGGTAGTGTCGTCGTCGCGGATTCGCGATGCCCTGCGCGAGGGTCGCCCGCGCGAGGCGGCGGCGCTGATGACCCGCCCCTTCGCGATCGAGGGCGTGGTGGAACATGGCGCGAAGCTCGGCCGGCAGCTGGGCTATCCGACCGCCAACTTGGCGATGGGCGGCTATTTGCGGCCGGCCTATGGCATCTATGCGGTGACCGGGCGGTTGGCGGACGGGCGGGTGCTCAAGGGTGCGGCCAATCTGGGCATCCGGCCGACGATCGAGGGGGAGCCGGTCGAGCTGCTCGAACCCTATTTCTTTG
>CAJYRU010000215.1 GCA_913777295.1 uncultured Sphingomonas sp.
AAGCGGAACGCGCGTTCCACCTGCCGACAGGTCGCGGCATCGATCGCACGGTTGCCGCTGGAGCGCATGATCTGGCACTCGCTCGCCCGCCCGTTGATTTCCACGATATAGCGGACCTCGACCGAACCTTCGAAGCCGTCCTCCTCCAGCTCGGGCGGCAATCGCGCCCCCTGCAACGATCCGCCGATCTGCCGGGGCGGCGTATCGCCCCCGCCGCTGCCATCGCCGTCACCTTCGCCGCCGCTGCCAAGGCCGTCGCCGACCCCGCCCGCACCTGTCCCCGGCCCAACCGTGTCGGTCGCGCCCGACGAAGCGTCGTTCCCCGGCCCAGCGACCGGCGCGGTAACAACCGGCGGCGGCACGGGAAGCGGTACGACCGGCGGCGTCGCGACGATCTCGGTCGCCTTGGACCGGATATTGGGCGGTGCGGCGCGTCCCTCGGGCCGCCCCTTTCGCACGACCTGCGGCACCGGCGGCGGGGGTGGCGGGTCGGGCGGCGGCGGCAGGATGTCGAACGTCGCCAGCGCACTCTGCGCCGTCCGCGGCACATCCACCCCCAGCCCGACGATCAGCGCCCAGCCCAGCAGCACATGCAGGGCAACGGTCACAGCCATTGCGCCGATACGGCTCTTATCCGGCAGGGTCGTCGTCATCGCCATCGCCTGCCACAACGCCGATGAATGGCGGGTGATCCGGCGGGTCAGCCGATCGAGTGCCAATCCCGGACATAGCGCTCGACAAAATCGGTAAAGCTGTCCGCCACGACCCGGATCGTGTCGCTGACCCGAACGACCTGACCATAGGTCGGCCCCGGCTCGCAGGAGATCGCCCACGCCCAGCACCAGATCAAATGGTCCGCGAACAACAGGTAGCGCGCACCGTTCCCGGGCAATCCGGGTTCCGGGCCACAACCCTCTTCCTCCAGCAGGTTGCGAACTCTTTCCAACGGCCACCAAGTGCCCAGTTCTTCATCCATCCCATGATCTTCCATCGGGCAGCCCCGCAGCAGATAGGCATGGAAATCAGCTGGCAGGGTCACGTCGTAACGCCCGGCCAGAGCGGCAACCCCTTCGGGCGAATTGGCGCCATCGGTTACATGGCTGTCAGTCGCCTGCCACCACAGGGTCAGCAACTGCCATGCGCGGTCAGGGCCACCGCCGACCGCTTCAAGCGCGGAAAGGTCAAACTTGGGGATCGGGACAACCCTTCGTCGGAAGATGCCCGATACCCACCCCATCCTACCGCTTCCCCAACGCCACGATTGCCCGTTCGCGCAGCCGTTCGACCGCCGCGGCGTGGATGCCCGGTGCCGCCGCCATCACCCCGAAGAATTGCGGCCGGGGCTGGTTGAAGCGCAGCTTGCGCCCGATCGCGTCGGTAACGGTCGCCCCCGCCTCGCGCGCGATCAGGATGCTCGCTGCCACGTCCCATTCATTGCCCCAGCGCAGCGTCGCGAGAAAATCCGCCTCGCCCGCTGCCACCATCGCCATGCGCAGCGCGATCGAATTGGGCTTGGCCACCATCAACAGGTCGCGATCCGCCTTGGGCAGCGCATCGACCGGCGTCCGGCTGCCGGCAAAGTCGACGCGCGGGCTGACCGCCAGCCGTGCGCCGTTCATCCGCGCGCCTTCACCCGCTGCCGCCGTCCAGCGTTGCCGCCGGACCGGGGCGTCGAGCACGCCCAGCACCGGCTGCCCATCCTCGATCAGCGCGACCGACACCGCCCAGCCGTCGCGCCCGCGGATATAGTCGCGAGTGCCGTCGATCGGGTCGACGATCCACAGCCGCCGCCGCGACAGCCGGATCGCGTCGTCCGCCGTCTCTTCCGACAGCCACCCGGCGTCGGGCAACAGCGCGCTCAGTCGCGCACGCAGCAGCCGGTCGACGCTCAGGTCGATCTCGCACACCGGATTGCCCGGCGCTTTTTCCCATGTCTGGAAATCCCCGCGCCAGCTCGCCAGCGCCAGCGCGGCCGCCTCCCCGGCGATCGCCGTCACCCGTTCGAGCAGCGCGGCGTCAGCCACTCGCCACCGTCATGCCATCGACCCGGATCGTCGGCACGTTGACGCCCTGGCGATGTTCGAGGTCACCCGCCGCGCGCATCGACAGCAGCATCGGGCGCAGGTTGCCGGCGATGGTGATGCCCGACACCGGCCGAGTGATCTCGCCGCGTTCGATCAGGAAGCCCGACGCGCCCCGGCTATAATCGCCGGTGACGCCGTTCACCCCCTGCCCGATCAGCTCGGTAATCAGCACGCCGCGTTCGATGTCCTCGATCAGCGCCGCCACGCTCCCCGCGCCGCCCGCCAGATGGACATTGCCGGTCGTCACCCCCGGCGGACCGCTCAACCCCCGCGAGGCATGGCCGGTCGGCTCCAGCCCGAGCTGGCGCGCCGATGCGCTGTCGAGCAGCCAGGTCTGCAACACCCCGCGTTCGACCAGCGCCATCGGCGACACCGCCAGCCCCTCGCCATCGAACGGTCGCGCGCGCAGGCCATGCGGGCGGTGCGGGTCGTCGATGATCGACAACCCCTCCGGCAGGATCGCATGGCCCAGCTGGTCGCGCAGGAAGCTGGTGCCGCGTGCGATCGACGGGCCGGAAATGGCGCCCAGCACATGCCCGATCAGGCTGCCGCCGACCCGCGGGTCGAACACCACCGGCATCGCCCCGCCATCGATCTTCACCGGGTTCAGCCGCGCAACGGCGCGTTCGCCCGCGCGGCGTCCGATGACCTCCGGCGCCTCCAGCATCGTGCGATGCCGCGCCGAATGATGGGCGTGGTCGCGTTGCATCCCCGCGCCCTCACCCGCCAGCACGCTGGCAGAGATGCCGTGGCTGGTGACGGCATAGCCCTGCGCGAAGCCGTGGCTGGTCGCTAGCGCGACGATGGCCCGGTTGTACCCGGCCGATCCGCCTTCAGAATTGCTGACGCCCGCAACCGACCGCGCGGCATCCTCGACCGCCAGTGCCGCCTCGCGCAGCAGCTGCGGCGGCACATCGCCGCCATCGTCCAGATCGAGCAGCGGCGGCGCGCCGTGCATCAGCCGGTCGGCCGGGGCGAGGCCCGCCCAGCGATCTTCCGGCGCAGCCCGCGCCATCGCCACCACCCGCTCGGCCAGCGCGGCCAGCCCCGCTTCGGACAGGTCGGACGTCGAAACGCTCGCCGAACGCTGCCCGACGAAGACCCGCAGGCCCAGTTCCGCGCCTTCGGACCGGCCGACATCCTCCAGCTGGCCCAGCCGCACCGACACCGACAGCGCGGTATCGGCGACCAGGATCGCATCGGCGGCATCGGCGCCATGGCCTAGGGCGCGGGCGATGGCGGACTGGGCGCGGTCGGTGGCGGTCTGGGGATCGATCATGGGGGCCAGATGGGAAGCCCCACGCCCCACGGCAACGCTCATGCCGCCTGTCCCACGGTCAACAGCCCCAGGAACAGCAGCAGCCCGGCATCGCGGTTCGACCGGAAGCGGCGCAGCGTGTTCGCGCCGTCGTCGGGCGTCAGCGTCGCGACCTGCCACAGCAGGTGCAGCGCGGCGGGCAACAGCGCGAGCAGGGCCAGCGGGGTCGGGAACACCCGCCACACCGCGCCCGCCCAGCACGCGACGGCGACGGCATAGAGCAACGTCACGCCGGGCCGCACCCGCGCGCCCATTGCCCGCGCCGACGATCGCACGCCGACCATCGCGTCATCCTCGATGTCCTGGCACGCATAAATGGTGTCGTACCCGATCACCCATGCGATCGACCCGGCGTACAGCAACGCCAGCGGGGTCCAGTCCGCCACCGCCATCTGCGCCCAGGCGACCGGCGCGGCCCAGGAAAAGACCATGCCCAGCCACGCCTGCGGCCACCACGTGATCCGCTTCATGAACGGATAGGCGGCGACCAGCACCAGGCTGGCCAGCGCGACGATGGCGGCGGTGAAGTTCAGCTGCAGCAGGACGACGAAGCCGATCAGGCTGAGGACCACCAGCCACACCCATGCCGCCTTGACCGACACCGCCCCGCTCGCCAGCGGACGATTGGCGGTGCGCGCCACCTGCCGGTCGAGATCGCGGTCGACGATGTCGTTATAGACGCAACCCGCACCGCGCATCGCGATGCTGCCGATCAAGAACCACAACAGCATTTCCCACCGTTCGACAGCCCGGCCCGACAGCGCGATCGCCCAGGCGCCGGGCCAATAGAGCAGCCACCACCCGATCGGCCGGTCGAACCGCGCCAGCAGCGCGAAGGGCCGCGCGGACGGAGGCAGGATGGCGATCAGCCCGCGATGTTCGGTATCGGCGACATGTTGAGAGGCTAGCGATGACATGCCGCCCCTGCTGCCACGGACGGACCGCCTTGCACAGGGCGTTCGTCAGCCTCTCGACCGCTGCCAGTGTCGTCGCGACCTTCAGCACGCCATTGCCAGAAACCGCGTTACGCCGCGACGATCCCATGTCGGTGGCGTTCGCCGGCAGCAGTGACGCGATCTGCACGCCGGTCAGGGTCGGCCGTGCCTGCGCGATCAGCGCCTCGCGGCGGCCTGTGCCTTGGCCTGTTTGGCATAGTGATGATGCGCCGCGAAGCATCCGGCGACCGCGCCCATCTTGCCATGGCCCTTACCAATCATGTGCCCGGCTACCCCGCCGGCAACCGCGCCACGGATGCATCCCTTGGCGAGGGCCGGCTGGGCCGCGACCATCGCCAGCGGCACGGCAAAGAGAGAAACGAACCGCATGTCCTGTCTCCTGTTCCCGAGTATCGAGGGAGATAGTACGACGGACCGCCGCCGCAGGTTGCGTTAAACTTTCGTCATCTGCGCCCCAGGCGGCTATGGGGGCGCCATGGACCTCGACCAGCTCATCACCCATTATTTCGGCACTACCGATCCCGATACTGCCGACCCGGCCGCACTCGACGGCGCGCGCGAGCGAATGGCGATCGATTTCGGCGTCGAGCGCGATCCCTCGCGCCGCTTCGCCTTGTGGACGCTGATGGACGCGTTCGGCTTTGCGCCGCCCCCGGCCGAGGCGTTCGAGAAGGAACCGGCGCTCCGCGCGGCGGCCGAGCGCTATCTCGACGCCGCCTACCGCGTCGAACGCGACGGGGCGCCCGACTGATGCCGTGGGTACTGCTGACGATCGCCGGGCTGCTGGAGATCGTCTGGGCCTATTACATGAAGCTGTCGGACGGCTTTTCGAAACCCTGGCCGACGATCGCCACCTTCGTCGCGATGTTCGCCAGTTTCGGGCTGTTGTCGCTGGCGATGAAGCAATTGCCGCTCGGCACCAGCTACATGGTATGGACCGGCATCGGTGCGCTGGGCGCGTTCGTCGTCGGCATAGCGCTGCTGGGCGAAAGCGTCACCCCGCTGCGGCTGGTCGCGGCAGCGATGCTGCTGGGCGGGCTGGTGCTGATGAAGCTGGCGTCGTGATCGCCCCAGTCGTCATCCCGGCGCAGGCCGGGATTCATGGAAACGGGACATTGCGCCTCTATCGAACACGTCCGTATCCATGGATTCCGGCCTACGCCGGAATGACGCTGGTGGAGGCGCCGGCCTGCCCAATGCTAGTCCGCGTGCTATAGCGCGCCCATGCCCGCTACCCCCGCCTGGCCGCCCGATTCGTCGCCCCGCCTGTTCGTCGACCAGCCGTTGTTCGATCACGCGCGCATCCGCCTCGACGGGGCGCAGGCGCATTATCTGTTGTCGGTAATGCGGGTGAAGGACGGCGACGTCGTCCGCCTGTTCGATGACAGGTCCGGCGAATGGCTCGCCCGCGCGACCGAAGTTCGCAAGCGCGACCTGACCCTCGCCGTCGCCGAGCATCTGCGCCCGCGCGAGACGGTTCCCGACCTGTGGCTGTGCATCGCCCCGACCAAGAAGGGCCGGATCGACTGGGTCATCGAAAAGGCGTGCGAGCTGGGCGTCGACCGGATCGTGCCGGTGCTGACCCGGCGTACGGTGGTCGATCGCCTGAACCTCGACCGGCTGCGCGCCCATGCGGTCGAGGCCGCCGAGCAATGCGGCCGCACCGCCCTTCCCGCGCTCGCCGAGCCGGTGAAGCTGCCTGCGCTCCTGCGCGACTGGCCGTCCGACCGAGCGCTGTTCTTTGCCGACGAAACCGGCGGCGTGCCTGCATTCGACGCGATGCGTGCCCGCCCCGGCCCGGCGGCGATCCTGATCGGGCCGGAGGGCGGATTCGATCCGGAGGAACGCGACCTGATCCGCGCGCACGCCCAAGCGATCGGCATGGCGCTCGGTCCGCGCATCCTGCGCGCCGAAACGGCGGCAGCGGCGGCGACCGCGTTGTGGATGGCGGCAGCCGGCGACTGGTAGCCGTGCGATCACGCGAACCATCACAGCCCCCTAGCGCAGCACGCCCGCGCGGCGTATGGGCGCGACCATGAGTACCAAGACCGTTTCGGACAGCAACGCAGCGGTCATCGAGGACCGCTCGCAACTGATCGCCTATTTCGCCGGGGGCGAGAAGCCTGCGGAGCGCTGGCGCATCGGTACCGAGCATGAGAAATTCGTCTATCGCACCAGCGACCACGCCGCGCCGTCCTATGACGAACCGGGCGGCATCCGCGACCTGCTCGCCGGTCTCGAACGCTTCGGCTGGCAGCCGGTGGTCGAAAGTGGCAAGGTCATCGCGCTGACCGGCAAGGACGGATCGATCAGTCTTGAACCCGCCGGGCAGTTCGAACTGTCGGGCGCGCCGCTGGAAAATCTGCACCAGACCTGCGCCGAAACCGGCCGCCACCTGGATCAGGTAAAGGCGGTCGGCGACGAGCTGGGCCTCGGTTTCCTCGGCCTCGGCATGTGGCCCGACAAGCGCCGCGACGAACTGCCGATCATGCCCAAGGGCCGCTACGGCATCATGCTGAACCATATGCCGCGCGTCGGCAGCATGGGACTCGACATGATGCTGCGCACCTGCACCATCCAGGTGAACCTCGATTATTCGAGCGAAGCCGACATGGTGCAGAAATTCCGCGTCGGCCTCGCGCTGCAGCCGCTGGCGACCGCGCTCTTCGCCAATTCGCCGTTTACCGACGGGCTACCCAACGGCCAGCTATCCTACCGCTCGCACATCTGGTCCGACACCGATCCGGCACGCACCGGCATGTTGCCGTTCGTGTTCGAGGACGGCTTCGGCTATGACCGCTATGCCGACTATGCGCTCGATGTGCCGATGTACTTCGTCTATCGCGACGGCCGCTATATCGACGCCGCCGGCCTGTCGTTCCGCGACTTCCTGAAGGGCGAGCTGTCGGTCCTGCCGGGCGAAAAGCCGACGATGGAGGATTGGGCCGACCATCTCTCCACGGCCTTCCCCGAAGTGCGGCTGAAGACCTTCCTAGAAATGCGCGGGGCCGATGGCGGGCCATGGGGTCGCATCTGTGCGTTGCCGGCGCTGTGGGTCGGGCTGCTCTACGACCAGGGCGCGCTGGACGCCGCGTGGGATCTGGTGAAGCGCTGGTCGATCGAGGATCGCCAGCGGCTGCGCGACAGCGTGCCCGCGCTCGGCCTTGACGCACCGCTGCCCGGCGGCGGAACCCTGCGCGATGTCGCGGGCGACGTTCTCGACATCGCCGGCCGGGGCCTCAGCGCCCGCCGTCGGCTGAGCGTTTCGGGCGAGGACGAAAGCGGCTTCCTCGAACCGCTGCGCGAGGTGGTGCGGTCGGGCAAGGTCCCGGCGCAGGTGCTGCTCGACAAGTTCGCCGGCGAATGGGGCGGCGACCTGTCGCAGGTGTACGGCGAATATAGTTTCTAAGCAGATCCTCCCCGGCACGGGGAGGGGGACCATGCGCAGCATGGTGGAGGGGGGGTGGCGACGCAACGCAACGGTTGCGTATGCCGACCAACCCCTCCACCGTCCTACGGACGGTCCCCCTCCCCGTGTCGGGGAGGAGAAAACAGGCGCGTCACCAACCCCCGCCGCACCATCCAGTCGCTATACGCCCGGTACGCCGGGTCCTGCCCCAGATGCCATTCCTCGGTTTTGGCGCGCCAGTAATAGACCCCGCTGACGCAGGCCAGAATCGCGGTACTGCGCGCCGCTGACGTCCAGCTGTCCGCCGTCGTCAGCACCGGAATGGTCGAAATCCACCAGAACAGGTTCTTCGACAGATAGGCGGGATGCCGGCTGAATGCATAAGGGCCATGGGTCAGGATGCCCCGATGCGTCAGGTTCGAAAACCGCAACCCGAATGCCATTGTCGCCCACGCATAGATCGCGGTCAGCGCCACCAGCACCGCACCGACGATCCACAGCAGCACGGGATAATCGGCCAGCCAATAGGTCCAGTCGGCCGTGCCCGGGTGATAATCCAGCGGGCCACCATTCGCCATCAGGATGAACGGCGGGTAGCAGATCAGCGCCGCCGACCATCCCGCCGCATAGGGCGTGGCGCTGCGGATATGCGTATCGAGCGGCCGCATCGCGAGAATGTAGCCGGCGGTCGCGAACGCCACGTCGATCACGAACATGAAGGTGATGAGCCAGTTGGCCAGCGGCACCGGCCCGGTCAGCACCGCGGAGCGCTGCGTGCGGATGAACTCGCCGAACCCCGGCGGCACGATGGCCAGCATGAAGGCGAGGAAGAACGCCTTCACCGCCCAGCCGCGCAGATGGTTCCAGATGGCGTCCCGGTCGATCGGCTCGTCCAGATGCATCGCCCACGCACCCAGCGCCCAGCACCCGTCCTTCGGCTCGACCAGCCGCCGGTCGATCCACAACATGTACGGGATCGACAGCAGGAACAGCGGCACCGATGCCCAGCCGAACACCCACATTGAGAAAGCGAACCCGCCCTCCCAATAGAACCGCCCGGTGGCATAGATCGCCGCGATCAGGCCCCATGTGATCCAGAGGCCCGCCAGCTTGGTCAGGCTGATCTCGACCGTCTCGCGCCACGGCCGCACGTTCGACCAGTCGATGCCCGTCGACGGGTTGCGATGCACCTTGTCGACCAGCAGCGACCAGATCACCATCGGCAGCGCGCAGGCGGCGACGTTGACCAGCGCCGCATACGGCCCGTCCATCCCGTAATGCCACGCCACCGCGACCCAGGCGAGCAGCCCCGCCAGCCCGGCCACCCCCACGCCCGACGATACCGCGGAGGGCGGGCGCCGGTCGGGTTCGGCTTGCAAGGACAGGGCGTTGGGCTGATACATGGGCAATCCGCTACACCCGCGATGGTAAGCATCCGGTGAAGCATATCCTTTTCATAAGGAAGTATCTGCCCTTGCGTATCGTATTTGCCGCGTTGCTCCTGACCACCACCGCCCTTCCCGCCGCCGCACAGCAGATCAACCCGCCGGGCAACACCCTGCCCCAGCCGCTGCCGATCGTGGACACCGTGCCCGTCGCGCGCGACGTGGATTATCCCGGCACGATCAAGCTGGACGTCGACGCGACCGACACGGTGCAGGGCATCTTCCGCGTGAAGGAAACCATTCCGGTCGCGCGCAGCGGCCACATGGTCCTGCTGATGCCGAAATGGCTGCCGGGCAAGCATGGCCCGCGCGGCGAGATCGAGAAGCTGGCCGGGCTGGTCGTGCGCGCCAACGGTCGCGAGCTGCCCTGGACCCGCGACGTGCTGGACATGTTCGCCTTCCACATCGACGTGCCGGCAGGCGCGAAGAACCTGGACGTGCAGTTCCAGTTCCTGACCGCGACGCAGGGCGACCAGGGCCGCATCGTCGTCACGCCCGAAATGCTGAACCTGCAGTTCGAATCGGTCAGCCTGTATCCCGCCGGCTATTACACCCGGCGTATCCCGATCGAGGCGAGCGTGCGCTACCCCGCCGGCTGGACTGCCGCGTCGGGCCTGCCGTCGAAGGTGCAGAACGGCGTCTATCGCTATGATCGCACCAGCTACGAGACGCTGGTCGATTCGCCGGTGTTCGCGGGCAAGTATTTCAAGCGTTTCCCGCTGACCGATCGTGTCGGGCTGAACGTCGTTGCCGACAAGCCGTCCGAACTGGCCGCCACGCCGGACCAGATCGCGGCGCATACCCGGCTGGTCCAACAGGCGGTGAAGCTGTTCGGCGCGCAGCATTACGACAAGTACGAATTCCTGCTGTCGATCACCGACAAGATGGGATCGATCGGCCTCGAACATCATCGTTCGTCGGAAAACGGCGTCGATCCGGGCTATTTCACCGACTGGAATGCGGGTCCGGGCGAACGCAACCTGCTGCCGCACGAATTCACCCATAGCTGGGACGGCAAGTATCGCCGGGGTGCCGACCTGTTCACGCCCGATTTCCGTACGCCGATGCGCAATTCGATGCTGTGGGTCTATGAAGGCCAGACGCAGTTCTGGGGCTATGTGCTGCAGGCGCGCTCGGGCCTCGTGTCGAAGCAGGACACGCTCGACGCCTATGCCGACATCGCCGCAGCCCTCGACGCGCGCGAGGGTCGCCAGTGGCGCCCGCTGATCGACACCACCAACGACCCGGTCATCACCGCGCGCCGTCCCAAGGGCTGGGTCAGCTGGCAGCGGTCCGAGGACTATTACAACGAAGGCCTGCTGGTGTGGATGGAGGTCGACTCGATCCTGCGCAAGCAGTCGGGCGGCACGAAGTCGATGGACGATTTCGCCCGCGCCTTCTTCGGCGTGCGCGACGGCGACTGGGGCGTGTTGCCCTATACGCTGGCCGATGTGGTCAAGACGCTTAACGGCATCCAGCCCTATGACTGGGCCGGCTTCCTCGACAAGAGGCTGAACGCCCGCACCGATCGCGCGCCGATCGACGGCTTTGCCGCCAACGGCTATCGCATCGTCTATACCGACATCCCGACGCCCTATCTGAAGGGTCGCGAAAAGAGCGGCGGCGGGGTGTCGCTACCCTATTCGCTGGGCCTGACCGCCAACAAGGAAGGCAAGGTCGGCAGCGTGACGTGGGGCAGCCCGGCGTTCAAGGCGGGCTTCGAGACCGGGACGACGATCGTCGCGGTCAACGGCACCGCCTATACCCCCGATCGCCTGCGCGATGCGGTCGGCGCGGCCAAGGGGTCGAAGGATCCCATCCGCCTGACTGTCCGCATGGACGATGCGGTGCGCGAGATCGCCATCCCCTATAATGAAGGGCATCGCTATCCGCGGCTGGAGAAGGTCGGCGACGGCGAAAACGGCCTCGACCGGCTGCTCACCGCCAAATAACGGGCACGATCCGGTCCCGTTGTGGGACCGGATCGGCGCGTTCGCCACGATTCCAAGGAAAAGCGTCTTCTCCATTCGTGAATAACGGGTAAAGGGCGCGTCTACCGCGCTGCAGCGCGAGATGAGGGAGTAGTAACAATGCGCATCGACATGGTGCCGGTCGGCGACGATCCGCCCAACAGCCTGAACGTCATCATCGAAGTGCCCACCGGCGGCGAACCGGTGAAGTATGAATTCGACAAGGCGTCGGGCGCGCTGTTCGTCGATCGCATCCTGCACACGCCGATGCGCTATCCGGCCAATTACGGCTTCGTGCCGCACACGCTGTCGCCCGATGGCGATCCGCTCGACGCGCTGGTCGTGTCGCGCTCGCCGTTCATCCCCGGCTGCGTCGTCCGCGCGCGCCCCATCGCGGTGCTGAACCTTGAGGACGAGGCCGGCGGCGACGAAAAGCTGGTGTGCGTGCCGGTCGACTCGACCTTCCCGTACTACAGCAATGTCGGCGAAAAGGCCGATCTGCCGGAGATCGTGTTCGAACAGATCGAACATTTCTTCACCCACTATAAGGACCTCGAAAAGAAGAAGTGGGTCCGGATCGGTACGTGGGGCGGGGCCGAGGAAGCCAAGCGCATCACGACCGAGGCGATCGATCGCTATAACGAGGCGAAGGCCAAGGGCGAGGAACCGCACGAATACGACGTGCCGGGTCGCTGATCTTGTCAGGCGGGCGGGGATTTCCCCGCCCGTTTCGTTTTGGGGAAAGTTGACCGACGTCTCGGCCAACGCTTCGTCACTCCCGCGAAGGCGGGAGTCCATAGACGCTACCGTTTCCGATATTGCACTATCGCCAGTGCATATGGATTCCCGCCTTCGCGGGAATGACGAGGGTAGATGTACCGAAGGCGATCAGCCCTTCGCCCGCTTGCGCTTGACCGGCGCCCGCCGCCCGGCCTCTACCGCCAGCGCGGCCCATTGGCGCAGCGCATCGGCATCGTCCAGCACATCGTCGGGCGCGTGGCGATAGTTCATCGTCGCGGTCGTACCGTCCTTGCGCTCATAGGTGAAACGCGCGCACCCGGCCGCATCCCATAGCGCATCGGCCGCCACGTCGGATTTGAACCAAAGCGCATCGTCCAGCACGATCGCGAAGACGATCCCATCCAGATACAGCGTTGCCCCGCCCATCATCCGGCGAAAGCTGACCTGCCCCAGCGGCGCCATCGCTTCCTCGACCCAGTCGATCAGTCCGCTGTCGACGCTCATGCCCCCGCCTCGCTCTGCACCGCCGGCACCCGTCGCCGCACGGCGACGATACAGCCGATCACGATCAGCAGCGCGCCGACCACCGTATAGGGCGACACGGTTTCGCCGAACACGATCCACCCGGTGATCGCCGCCCACACGAACGCGCTATATTCGACCGGGGCCAACACCTGCGCCTCCGCCCGCGCATAGGCCCAGGCGAGCGCCATCACCGATGCGATATTGAGCAGCGCCGCCCCGATCAACGCGCCGAGTTGCGACGGTGCCGGCACCGCACCCAGCCATGGCGCTGCGGGCAGCAGCATCGCGCCGATGACGAGGCTCGAGAACAACGCGACCTCCAATGGATCCGCGGCCTGCGCCTGTTGCCGCAGGAAGATCAGGCTGGCGGCATAGAGGATCGACGCCGCGACACAGGCAAGGCTGCC
>CAJYRU010000216.1 GCA_913777295.1 uncultured Sphingomonas sp.
AGCAAGGCCTATGTCGCGAAATATTTCCCGCCCGCGACCAAGGCGGCGGCGGACGAACTGGTCCGCAACGTGACCGAGGCGATGGGCCGCCGGATCGACAATCTCGACTGGATGGCGCCCGAGACCAAGGCCAAGGCGCGCGCCAAGCTCGCCGCCTTCACGCCCAAGATCGGCTATCCGGACCAGTGGCGCGACATGAGCGACCTGACCATCACCCCGGGCGACGCGTTCGGCAACATGCTGCGCGCGAACCAGTGGCAGCAGCGCTATAACGTGCAGCATCTGGGCAAGCCGATCCAGAAGTGGGAATGGTTCATGACCCCCATGACCGTGAACGCCTATGCGAACCCGGTGATGAACGAGATCGTGTTCCCTGCCGCGATCCTGCAGCCGCCCTTCTTCGATCCGAACGCCGATCCGGCGGTCAATTACGGCGCGATCGGCGCGGTGATCGGGCACGAGATCAGCCACCATTTCGACGATCAGGGCCGCAAGTACGACGTCAATGGCAGCCTGACCGACTGGTGGACGGCCGAGGACGTGAAGCGCTTCGACGAACGCACCGCCGCGCTGGTCAAGCAGTATGACGCCTATGAACCGCTGCCCGGCCTGCATGTGAAGGGCGAACTGACGCTGGGTGAGAATATCGCCGATCTCGCCGGCCTGACCGCTGCATGGGACGCCTATACCCATGCCTATCCCAACGAGCAGAAGGTGATCGACGGCTTCGGCCCCGAACAGCGTTTCTATCTCGGCTGGGCGCAGGTGTGGCGGCGCAGCTACCGCGAGGCGAATCTGCGCCAGCGGCTGCTGACCGACCCGCACAGCCCGTCCGAACAGCGCGCCTGGGTCGTCCGCAACCTCGACCCGTGGTACAAGGGCTACCAGCCCGCGACCGGCGAATATCTGTTCCTCCCGCCCGAAAAGCGCGTCCGCATCTGGTAACGGCAGGGGCGGCTGCCCCCCACACCGTGCCCCGGCGAAGGCCGGGGTCCAGTTGAGTGCCGTACGTTGCAATCAGAGGCGGTCGCCCAACTGGACCCCGGCCTCCGCCGGGGTACGATATGAGGTAGGGGAACCGCCCCAAGTCACGACCCGTACCCCGGCCTCCGCCGGGGGGCGGTTTCTCAACGAGTCCGGCGGCGGGCGACATCCCACACCTCGCCCCGCACGTCATCCCAGCGCAGGCTGGAATCTCCCGGTGACAGCACGAGGCAGGCGCCGCCAGAGGCCCCAGCCTCCGCTGGGGCGACGTTTGCGGCGGACAACGCAGGCCGCCCCGGTTTCCTCGCGGTTGCCAGACGCCGGCCCAGTGGCCCCCTGCGACAAACCACCCGACACCCCGCTTGACGCCGCCCCCCGAACCACCCCAACAGCCATGTCATGCTGTCAAAATCCCCGTCCGCCGCTTCACCGGTCCTGCCGCTTGCCATCGCGCTGGTTGCCGGGGGGATTGCCGCGGCGCTGATCCTGTGGACGATCGGCAGCGTGCCGGTCGCGATCGGCTTCGTCGCGGCCGCCATCGTGCTGGCCGGCGTCGCGCTCGGCCTGCGGCGCTGGAGGAATGAAGGCGTGGCGGCGGAGCCGGCGGTCGACTGGTCGCTCGCACAGACGCTGGCATCGGTCAGCCCGCACGCGCTGGCCGTGACCGATCGCGCCGGGCGGCTGGTGTGCGCCAATGATCGCTATGCCGCGCTGTTCGGCGGCTATCCCACCCCGCCCGGCGTGCTCGGCGACGGCGTCGATGCCGGCACGCTGGCGGGGGCCGCACGTTCGGCATGGCGCGACGGCGAGGCGAAGGTGACCGTGCGACAGGGTGATGCCCCCGTCGTGGCGACGCTGGCGCGCGCCGGCGAATCGATGCTCGTCTGGCGCTTCGAAGGGGGGCAGGCCATTGCCGAGGCGGTGACGATGCGCGCGATGATCGCGGGCGACGCTGGCGAACGGCTGGGCACGGCTGGCGTCATGGTCGCGCTGCTCAGCGCCGATGGCCGCATCCGCGCCGCCAACCGCGTCTTCCGCGCCCGCGCCGTCGGCAATGAGGACGCCGCGATCGAGGGGCGCGACTTCGCCCGCTTCCTCGTCACCGACAATCGCGGGCGTGTCCGCTTCGAACGCGAAGGGCTGGGCGGCGATCCCTTGCGCATCGTGCAGGTGCCCTTCGTCGACGATCCCGCCGGCCCGATGCTGGTGGCGATGCTGGACGAAGAGGAAGCGCCGGTCGGCCTGATGCCGATCGCCGCGCCGGGATCGGCGGCGCAGGTCCGCGCGCTCGTCTCGCTGCTGCCGGTCGGCATGGCGCTGGTCGACCGCGACGGCCGCTTCCTGCACATGAACGACGCCTTCATCCGCGCGACCGGCGTGAACCCGGTCGCGCCGCCGCTTTATCCCGGCGACCTGGTGGTGCGCGAGGACAAGGCTGCGCTGGCCGACGCCGTCCGCCGCTTCGCCGGTGGCGCGCAACACAGCGCCGACATGGCCGTCCGCCTCAACGACCGCGCCGACGAACCCGTCGCCCTGTCGATCGCGGGCGCCCGTGGCCTGGGCGAGGCCGCCGTCGTCCTGTCGCTGCGGGACACGGGCGAGGAGGGCAAGCTGAAGCGTCAGGTGGCGCAGGCGACCAAGATGCAGGCGGTCGGCCAGCTGGCCGGCGGCGTCGCTCACGACTTCAACAACATCCTGACCGCGATCATCGGGCATTGCGACCTGATGCTGATGCGCCATGCGCCCGGCGACAGCGACTATGACGACATCCAGCAGATTCGCGCCAATTCGAACCGCGCCGCGAGTCTCACCCGCCAGCTGCTCGCCTTCTCCCGCCAGCAGACGCTGCGCCCGCAGGTGCTGCAGCTGCCCGACGTCATTTCGGAGGTGTCGAACCTCCTGAAGCGGCTGCTAGGCGAGACGGTGCAGCTGGTCGTCAACCATGGCCGCGGGCTGGGGTCGGTCCGCGCCGATCCGGGGCAGCTCGAGCAGGTCGTCGTCAATTTGGCGGTCAATGCCCGCGACGCGATGCTGGCGCAGGGCGGCAACCGCAACGTGCTGACGATCGAGACGCTGGCGACCAGCGCACAGGAAGTCCGCGCGATGGACGACGACGTGATGCCGGTCGGCGATTATGTGACGCTGAAGGTATCCGACACCGGCACCGGCATTCCCCCCGAAGTCCTGCCCAAGATCTTCGAACCCTTCTTCACGACCAAGGAAGTCGGCAAGGGCACCGGCCTCGGCCTGTCCACCGTCTATGGCATCATCAAGCAGTCGGGCGGCTATATCTTTGCCGAATCGCGCGCCGGGCAGGGGTCGACTTTCGTCATCCACCTGCCGGTCCATGCCGCCGCCGCCGAACCGCCGCGGCTCGGCACCAATCCGAAGCTGAAGAGCGAGCCGGCCGAGCCGGCCTGGGGCACCGGCACGATCCTGCTGGTCGAGGACGAGGACATGGTCCGCGCCATCGCCGAGCGCGCGCTGACACGGCAGGGCTATACCGTGATGACCGCCGAACATGGCGAAGCGGCGCTCGAACTCCTCGCCGACCGGCCGCATATCGACCTGCTGATCTCCGACGTCGTCATGCCGACGATGGATGGTCCGACGATGGTCGGCCATGTCCGCAAAGTCTATCCGACGCTGCCGATCCTGTTCATGTCGGGCTATGCCGAGGAACAGTTGCGCCGTTCGATTGATCTGGATCAAGTATCGTTCCTGCCAAAGCCGTTTTCGGTGCAACAATTGGCGACGGCGGCGCGCGATGCGCTCGCAAAGTCCTGATGATCCGTCGAAATAGGTTGCGGTGTTCCTGCTTTGACCGCTAAGGAGCGGCCGGTATGACCTCGCCTGCGCGTATCCTCCTGGTTGAGGACGAACCCTTGATCGCCATGATGCTCGAGGATTTCCTTGACATGCTTGGCCGCACCGTCGCCGGCACCGCCGACAGCGTGGCGGCCGCCGTGTCGGCGATCGACCAGGGCGGTATCGATGGCGCGATCCTCGACGTGCATCTGCGCGGCGGGGAGAAGAGCTGGCCGGTCGCGGACAAGCTGGCCGCGGCGGGCATCCCGTTCGTGCTGGCGACCGGCGGATCGGGCGACACGATCGACAGCGCCCACCGCGACCGCCCGGTCCTGTCGAAACCGTTCACGATGGACGCGGTCGAAAAGGCACTGAACGACCTGGGGTGACGGCTTGCACCGGATCGGTGCCGATGGTCGATTGACAGGATCGGACGACCGGGCGAGCATGTGCGACATGCTGTTGCCGATCCTCCTCGCGGTCGCTCAGACGATCGCACCGCCCCCCGCTCCCGCAGAAGAGATCGTGGTCGTCGGCCACCGGGCGACCGATGCGCTTGCCGCCTGCATCGCCCGTCAATGCCCGCCGGCCGAAGACGTCGAAGCCTCTCTACAGGCCTCGGTCGAACAATTCACCGCCGGTCGGTACGATGACGCGCGGCAAACGCTGCAGCGTTCGATCCGCCGTAATCGCGCTTATGCAGGGCAACTGCCCGGCCCGGTTTCCAGCCTGTATGCGACCCTCGCGACCGTGGCCGAGCATGAGGGTGACAGCAACCTGTGGAAGGCGGCGGCGCGAACCAATGTCGAACTTCTGCGCCGCCATGTTGGACCGAGCGTGCCCGGCACCTTGCTCGAAGAGATAAGCTTCGCCGATGCACTGGTGGGTACAGGCAACCTGTCTACTGCGTCCGACAATCTGACCAAAGTCGAACGGCTTGCATTGGAGGCGGGGCACCTCCGGATTGCGGCCGGTGCCACCTATCGTCGGGCATGGTTGGCCTTTGCCCAGGGGGACGACGGACGTGCTGCGAAACTCGCCGACCATGCGGTTGCGATTGCCGGGCCTGCCAAGGCGGATTTTGCCCGCCTGCGCGATGTCCTGAAGAGCCGGATTGCCCTGCGGAAGGGCGATGCCGGTGCGATCGACGCGCTGGTAGCCCGCATCCCACGGGAAGATTCGCTGCGCCCGACCTTGCTGTTTTCCAAGTCGGTCGAGGATCTGAACGGCGATACCGGCATCGTAACGAACGGCTGGAACGATTCCGACGTCCGGTTCGCCGACGTCGGTTACTGGATACGCCCCGACGGGCGAACCGATGGCGCCGAGATACTGCAAGGTTCGGGTCTTGGCCAATGGGAGGGCGCCGTTCTGCGACAGGTAGCCACGCGCCGCTATGCCAGCCTCCAGCTTCCGGCAGGAACTCCGGGCATCTATCGGGTTGACCGGTTCACCATCCGCGCGACGATGGGCATTCCCACTGGGTCGCGGATCAAGCAGCGGATGGGCCGGCTGACGACTCACATCATCGATCTGACCGAAACCGAAGCGATGACCGCGACGCAAAAGCGACGCGTCGCAGAGGCGACCGCGACGCCCAGCTAAGGTAATGGTGCGGAAATGCTTCGATCCGCGGGCGAACCTCAGCCCTCGACCGTTTCCCCGAACAGCCACGCCGTGCCTCGTCCTTGTCCGTGAAGAACCGGAACTCGGCATGGTCTAGATTGGCGCGTTCCGCCTGTAATTTTGGCAGGGTGCTGCCCGTACAGACCGCGACCTTGCGGGAGCGGACGGCGGGATCCTTCATCATGTCGATACAGGCGGCGACGACCTCCTGGCCCTGCACGGTGGTCCTGCTGTAATCGCAAAGGCTTACCGGCACGCGCCCGGTTGCGCGTACCCGCGTGATCGCCTTCGCCAGCGTCGTCGCGAACGCGTCGAGCATGCCACGGGTCCAGAATTTACGGATGCACGTCTCGACACAGCCGCGTTCCAGGTCGACCGTTACGTTGAACATGGTGCAGGCCTCCCATTGCCGAAACCTGCCTAGCGCCCGCCCGGCTAACGACGCGTGGAACGGCGCACTGCCCGGCACACCGGCGTTGCGCTGAACCCCGACCATCCGTTACGATTCGCGAATGATCGCTCCCTTCCTCGCCGCCCTGATCGCCATCGCCACCGTCCCGGCCGATGAGGACGTCGACCCGACGACCATCAGCGAGGTCGACGCGCTGGAATGTCGCCTCGACGTGCCGACGTACAATGCGTTCGCCTTCGCGGTCACCGGTGACGAACAGCTCGCGCGCAAGCGGGGCTGGCGGAAGGTCGCTGGCAACAATCCCATGCTTGAGGAATATGAACTGCCCGCGCCGGTCACCGTCGCCGGCAAATGGTCGACCCGCCGCATCGCCTTCTCGTCGTCCGGCATCGTCGCGATCCTCGACGTGGCCGATCCGGCGTCGGTGGCGAAGGGGGAGGGGATTGCGAACGCCTATGACGGCGATGCAATGTACCGCGACCTCGGCATCGCGCCGCCCGACAACGGCTTTCGCAAATTCCTGGGGGAAAAGGTGATCGTCGACCGGACCGTTCCCGCGAGCGCCGACGATCGGTTCGGTTCCCATGTCACCATCGCGCGGTCGGTCGGTAATGTCAGCAACCTGCCGGGCAAGACGCTCTATGGCTGTTCCTATCGCATGGAATTGCTGGGCAGGGACGGGAAGCCGTTGTGACCGATCGTCCCTTGCGGAACGGGAACAAAACGAATACATGCAATTCCAACAAGGCGCGTTGAACCCTCGGCGCGGTTGCTCTACGCGAAAGGCTGGACATGGCGGCAAATCTGAAGGCGGTCGATAGCAAGATGGCGGCAGCGAACGACAAGGCGGCGGGCGAACGGCAAAAGGCGCTCGACGCCGCGCTGGCGCAGATCGACCGGGCATTCGGCAAGGGTTCGGCGATGAAGCTGGGCCAGAAGGAAGCGATGCAGGTCGAGGCGATCTCGACCGGATCGCTCGGCCTCGACATCGCCTTGGGCGTCGGCGGCCTGCCGCGCGGGCGCGTGATCGAAGTGTACGGGCCGGAAAGCTCGGGCAAGACGACGCTGGCACTGCACGTGCTGGCAGAGGCGCAGAAGGGCGGCGGCACCGTCGCGTTCGTCGATGCCGAACACGCACTCGATCCGGTCTATGCGAAGAAGCTGGGCGTCAACATCGACGAACTGATCGTGTCGCAGCCCGATACCGGCGAACAGGCGCTGGAAATCACCGATACGCTGGTCCGCTCGAACGCGATCGACGTGCTGGTGGTCGATTCGGTCGCCGCACTGGTGCCGCGCGCCGAGATCGAGGGCGAGATGGGCGACAGCCATGTCGGCCTTCAGGCGCGCCTGATGTCGCAATCCTTGCGCAAGCTGACCGGTTCGATCAGCCGCTCGCGCTGCATGGTGATCTTCATCAACCAGCTGCGCATGAAGATCGGCGTGATGTACGGTAACCCGGAAACCACGACGGGCGGCAACGCGCTGAAATTCTACGCCTCGGTCCGTCTCGACATCCGTCGTACCGGACAGATCAAGGATCGCGACGAGATTATCGGCAACACCACCCGCGTGAAGGTGGTGAAGAACAAGGTCGCGCCACCGATCAAGCAGGTCGAGTTCGACATCATGTACGGACAGGGCATTTCGAAGATCGGCGAGATCCTTGACCTGGGGGTCAAGGCCGGACTGGTCGAGAAGTCGGGCGCATGGTTCAGCTATGACAGCGTGCGGATCGGGCAGGGACGGGAGAACGCAAAGAACTTCCTGACCGAACACCCTGAACTCCGCGACAAGCTGGAGGCCGCGATTCGACAGCGGACCGAAAAGGTCGCCGAGGAAATGATGACCGGTCCCGATGCCGAGGACGGCGACGACGACATGTAAACGAACATCGGGCGGCCAAGGTGCCGCCCGATTGCTGTCAGATGCATATCAGAACATTGTAAAACATAGCCTTTTTGTCGGGCAGGGGCCGCTGCAAACATAGAAATCGCCCAACCTTCGCCAACTTCCGCACAGTGCCTCGTCCGATCCCCTGCAACCGATGGCGGCCTGTCGCATTGCGTCCTGCATGTTCCGCAACGCCTTGGGAAATCGCCGATGATCGTCGTCCACCACCTCGAAAATTCCCGGTCGCAGCGGGTGTTGTGGCTGCTGGAGGAACTGGGTCTGCCCTATGCGGTGAAGCGCTATGAGCGGAACAAGGCGACGATGCTGGCGCCGCCCGAACTTCGGCGTGTCCATCCGCTGGGCAAGTCGCCGGTAATCGAGGACAGCGACGCCGGTGCGGCCGGCGGATCGCTGGTCGTCGCCGAAACCGGGGCGATCGTCGAATATCTGGTGGAAAAGGCCGATGGCCGGCTGGGCACCCCGGCGCATCGCCGCAACGCGCTGCACTATCGCCATTTCCTGCACTATGCCGAAGGCTCGCTGATGCCGCCGCTGCTGGTCAAGCTGGTGCTGGGCCGCGTGCCGCTGCTGGGCAAGGCTGCGCAGAAGAAGGTGCAGCCGATGATCGACGTCCATCTGGACTATGTCGAATCGCATCTGGCCAACCATGACTGGTTCGCCGGCGATACGATGACCGCCGCCGACATCATGATGAGCTTCCCGCTGGAGGCGGCGCGCAATCGTGCCGGGCTGGACGCGTCGCGGCCGCACATCATCGCTTGGCTCGACCGCATCCACGCCCGCCCGGCCTACCGCGCCGCACTCGCCGCCGGCGGGGCCTATGCCTATGCCTGATCGATCCGCTGGATATGGTCGGCGATTAGCGCCGCCAGCCGATCGGGCTGTTCCAGCGGGATGAGGTGCGCGGCGTCCGCCACCACCTCTACCCGGGCAGCAGGATAGTGCGGCAGGTTCAGCCGCCGCTGCGCCGCCTCGCCCAGGTCACCATCCTCCGCCCCCGCGACGATCAGCGCCGGCATCGACAGTGTGCCCACGCGCGCCCGCCAATCCTCGCGACTGCCCCGCTCCAGCCACCCGGTCCATGCGGCCGGGGCGCTTCGCTCCACATCGGCGATCGCCTGATCCCGCAGCGCGGGGGGTAGCGGCGCCGCGCAATTGGCATCGACGAACGCCGCGGCATCCGCCGCGGCGATGCCGCCGCCGGTAAACCACCCGATCATCCTGTTCCGACGCGCCTCGTCCATCGGCTCCGGGGCAGGTGGCGACGCGGCGACCAGCACGACCCCGGCGACCGCATCACCGGCCTCCGCCGCGATGGTCGTCGCAATCTTCCCACCCATGCTGTGCCCGACCAGCACACATCGCCCCGCCTCCGCAACGACCGGCCGCACCGCGGCGACCATCTCCGCCACTTCCCCGGTCCCCTCGGCACCCTCCGCCCCGAACCCCGGCAGGTCGAGCGCGATGGTCGGGACATTCCCCAGCCGCGCGCGCACCAACGCCCATGACGCGGCGCTCATCCCGAACGCATGGAGGAAGACGAGTGTGGGAAGCGGCATGGCGACTCGCAGAGAGCGGAAGGACCCAGCCTCAAACCGCCGCCGCCTTGCCGGTTCCGCCATAATCGTTCTGCGGCAACGCGGCCGCTCGGTCGTGCCCTTTCCGCCACGGCAGGCCGCGACGCTCGGCAAGGGCGGTGCGTTCGCGCACGACGCGCCGGCCTCATGCTCCCGCAGCACTGACGCTCGACAAACGGCCTCGCCGTATCGCTCATCTCCATCTGACGAGCTGAACTAATCAATGGCATAAGTTCCGGGAAGCAGGTCAGTCGGCGCTTACGGTTTCGCTGTCGGCACCACAGTGTTTTATGCCCAATCCCTCCAGCGTTGATTATGCGTGCAATGGTGGTCGGACCGAAAGTGTGAGCGAGCGCTGCGCTCCGGTCCTCAGAGTTTGATGTAGATCCGCTTGCGATCGAGCAGCCAGGCGAACAGCCAGCAAAGCTGTGCGAAGGCGAGCGCCATGGCGAGCGATGCCCATTTCCCACCGATCCAGGCAAATCCGTGGTCGTACACCCAGCGGAACAGTGCGACACGACCAACGGGCAGGGTCCAGGCCAGCGCCATGGTCAGGTCGGCGGCGATATAAACGGCCAGCGCATTCTTGCCGAAGGTTGCGAAATAGCCCGTGCCCCGGGTCGCCTGCCACCGATCGACAATCTGCACCAGAACAGCGAGTACCACGATGTCGATGCCGATCGTCAGCACGGTATAGGACGTCGTCCACAGCTTCTTGTTGATTGGGTCCACCGGGTTCAGCACCAGCGCGAACAGCATCAGCGCAGCGCCCGTTGCCGCCATTGCCGTCAAGTCACGCCCGGTCGGTCCCCCATGGGCCGAGCGGTGGCGGAGAAACGCGACTGCCAGATACCCC
Organism: uncultured Sphingomonas sp.; assembly: GCA_913777295.1. Lineage (GTDB taxonomy): Bacteria > Pseudomonadota > Alphaproteobacteria > Sphingomonadales > Sphingomonadaceae > Sphingomonas. The sequence goes on from CAJYRU010000216.1 coordinate 10,178, forward strand.
GCCAGAACATTGGCCGTCGCGGCCAACGTGCCCAACAGTCCCTCCGGATCGAACGGCGCGCCCTCAAGCTGGTAAAGGTGCCGCGCGCCGAACAGCGCGGTGTCGATGCGCGCCGCAGCACTGCCCGTCAGGCTGTGGTCGCCAAGGCCAAATGCGATTCCCCCGCCGATCGCCAGCAGTGCGACCGCCCCGAGCAAGGCCCCGCGCCAGCGCACGAAGTACAACAGCGTGGACGCAAGGAAATAGGTCAGTGCGATCCGCTGCAGCACGCCCATGATCCGCAGCGTGTCGATCGAATGCCATAGGACCTCGCCACGCACGATCGACAGGAACGGGAAATTGGACACGAATACGCCGCACAGGAAGATGCGCAGCGACCGGTTCGCGATCCGGCGGAAATACCCCGAAGGACCACCGCGCGCATAGCGTTCGGCGGTGAAGGCGAGGGACGCGCCGGTCACGAACAGGAAGGTCGGAAAGACCGCATCGGTCAGGGTGAACCCGTCCCAGTTGCTGTGCAGCATCTGACCGAACGACAGTGCCTCGTTCAGCGCCATGTTGACGACGATCATCAGCGCCACGGTCGCTCCTCGCAGCACGTCTATCGCGAGATAACGCCCGCTGGTTGCCGCCGCTCCCGTCATCGGCGTTCTCCTGCCGATCGCGTCAATACCGGGCGCAGCACGCGCTCCATCACCGCATAGCCCGCCGCGTTCGGATGCACCCCGTCATTACTGAGCGCCGGGCCGATCGCGCCATCGCCTGCCAGCATCGCGCCATGCATGTCGACAAAGGTCAGTCCGGCCTCAGCCGCATAGTCGCGCAGCCACCGGTTATGGTCCGCGATCCGTGCCGCCGGCGCGACCTGTGGTGCCCACCAGTAACGGTTGGTCGGCAGGATCGACAGCAGCACGACGCGGATCCCGTTGGCCCGGGCCAGTTCGACCATGGACCGGATATTGCCGCGGATCGTCGCGTCGTCGACCTCGCCGCCATTGCCGGCGATGTCGTTGGTGCCACCCAGCAGGATGACGGTTTCGGGATGAAGCGCGACGACGTCCTGCCGGAATCGTATCAGCATCTGTGTAGTGGTCTGTCCGCTGATCCCGCGATTGATGTGACGCGGATCGGCGAAGATCGACTGATGGTCGCGGTCCCATCCTTCGGTAATCGAATCGCCCATGAACACCATTCGGTGAGCGACCGGCCCCCGTGCGATCAGGTCGAGGTCACGCTGGTGATAGGTGGCCAGCGCCGCCCAGTCGCCGCCATTCTCCTGCGCGCATACCGGACCGGCGATCAGCAGCGCCCCGACCAACAGGGCGGGTCGACAACAATCCCGGACGGTCATGGCCGGATGATCCGGGCCGATGGCCCCGCGCGCCCGGCGGCGGAAAACGCGGCGACGGTGATCGTGCCCTTCGCCTCGATCGGGCCGGTCACCACCGGGCTGTCACGGTCGGGGTCCGACCCGTCGGTCGTATAGCGCAGCTCGAACCCCGGCAGTTCGGCATTTGCCAGCACCTGCCCGTCGCGCACCACCAGTCCGGGTGGCGCGATGCGATAGGCGAAACCGGGCAGTTCGCGATCCAGTCGTGGCAGCACGCGCAAGCCAAGTTGCGTAGCGAAACGCGACCAGGCGGCGGCATAGGCGGCCTCACGTACCGGTCCCTGCAATGCACTCCATTCCGGCGCCACGCTCCATCCCCGCTCCGCCACAGCGAACAATCGGGGCAACAGCATGTGGCCGATTCGCCACGGCGCGCGCACGGTTTCGCTGAACAGCGTAGCCTCGATCCCCATCACCCGCGATCGTCCCGCTGGCGACAGGCTGTCCGCAGGTGACAGACCGCCGGGGCCGGCATCCACCCGGTCGACCAGCGCAAATGGCTCGAACCGGAACACCGTTTCCAGATCGGTATAGCCCGCCCAGTTGTGCCCCAGTTCGTTGCGATCGGGCGCACGGGCCATGTCAAAATACAGCGCGGTCGCCGGCGACATCACCACCGGGTATCCCGCATTGGCCAGCCGGTTCGCCAGCCCTGTCGCCGCCCCCTGGTTGTTCCATACGTGCAGCGTCACCGGCCGGTTCAGGAAATGCTCGCTGACCACCGGTCCCGCGCCGCCGGGGGCGGATGCCTTGCGCATTCCCAGCTCTTCCCATCCCGCCGCCGCGATTCCACGTGCCGACAGGATCGCCGTCACCCGGTCATAGAACTGGTCCCATAATCCGGCAGTACCCGCCCCGGCCCCGCCGGGCAGAGCGGCGATGGCGCGCGTGGCGGCGGGCGATCCCTCCCAGGCGCCGTCGGCCAGTTCGTCGCCGCCGATGTGCAGCACGCGCAGCGGCACGCCCGCCTGCCGGTGGAGCGCGGCAATGTGCGCCACGACGGTCTCGATGAAGCGATAGGTGCCCGGCGCACCGGGATCGATCACATTGTCCGTATAGGCCTGTGCCGAGCGATAGGTCGATCGATCCCCCGGATCGCGCAACAGCCAGCGATCGGCATCCGGCCGGCCCGCCGCGTGCCATCGCGCCGCGCGGGTCGCCATCGCCTCAACGGCAGCGCGGGCGTGACCCGGCATCTCGATTTCCGGGATCACTTCGATATGACGCGCGCGGGCATAGGTCAGGATCGCGACATAATCGGCAGCGGTATAATGACCGCTGCCATGCGGGTCGCCGGCATCCGGCCCGGATCCGTATGCAGGGGGCAGCGTCGCGCCACGTGCAAAATCCTGGCTGCGGCGGGCACCGACCTCGGTCAGCTCGGGCAGGGCGGGGATGGCGATGCGCCAGCCCTCGTCGTCGGTCAGATGCAGGTGCAGCCGGTTCAGTTTCGCGGCTGCCATCAGGTCGATCGTGCGCAACACCTGGTCGCGGCTCTGAAAATTGCGCGCGACGTCCAGCATCAGTCCGCGATAATCGAACCGCGGCGCATCGATGATGTCGAACAGCGGAACCGCGCGTCCTCGTCCCGCGGCGGGGGGAGCGGCATCGACGATCTGGTGCAGCGATTGCAGGCCGCGAAACACCCCCGCAGCGGATGCGCCGGTGATGGCCGCACCGTCGTGGCGGATGGTCAGGTGATAGGCTTCGTCGGAAACCTCTCCCGCCACCGGCCCGATCGCCAGCGTCAGCGGTACGGAGGGCTGGCCGGGGGAACCGGTTGCGCCGCCGGCGTTCAGAGCGGCGGCGAACCTGACCTCGGCACGCAGCGTCGCGGGCGCGCGCACTGCCCATCGGGCGACCGCCAACGTCCCGTCACGCCGGGTCATCCGCTGCGGGGTAGGGAAAACCGGCGACAGCGTGTCGAGCGGCACCGGCACGATCCGCGCATTGGCGACATAGCGGTCCTCGGGGGCCACGACCGATCCGATCCCGGCCGGGGCCCCGGGAATCTGCGCGGCTGCGGGCAACGGCTCGACCAGGTAGTCGGTCAGCGATACGCCATGGTTCGGATCGTCGTCGCGCACCAGATAAGGGCCGACCGGCGCCTTGTCGGGCAGGATCATGATGTCGGCGTGACGCAGCGTCATCGTTACGGTCGCGCCGGGTGCCAGCATTGCCGGCCCGCCCACCGGGCGCAGCCGCATCAGCGGGCCGGCGACCGGGGCAACCTCTACCCCGTCACCCGGGATCGGGCGGTCGATCGCCGACATCGCGCTCACATAGATCCACCAGCCCCGCAGCGAAAACGGCGCCGCGCCGTCGTTACGCAGGGTCAGCGTGGCGACGGTGTGCCGCTTGTCGACCGTCCGCGCGGTCCAGCGCAGCGCGATGGGTGGCGGCCGTTCCGGCCGTGCCACCGGGGACGACGGCCGGGGCGGGGTTCCGGGAGGCGGGGCCGCCGCGATCAGCCCCGCCGTCAGTGCCAGTAGCGACACCAGTCGTCCCATGCGCGGCATCCCGCGCATCTCCCATCCGAACCTCGTCATCGCGCGGCCCCCATTCGGCAACTCGCGGACGGGCAGGGTTCGCAGCACCGCCGCGCGAGCATCGGTGCGCCGTTCGACCGCGCCTCAGAACGCATAGGACAGGCCGAACAGATATTCGGTCCCGAACTTGTGGTATTGCTGGGGCGCGGTGCGACCTTCCACCGTCTGGCTGGTGACATAGGGTTCGTCGTTGATGTTGTTCGCCTGTGCCATGATCGCCAGTCCCTTCAGCGGGCCGGATTGCAGCGTGTAGCCGACCTGCGCATCGACGATGCGTTCGGACCGGATATTCTCCGTCACGAACCGGAACGCGTTGTGCCGCCGCGCCGAATATCCCGACCGATAACGCTGCCCCAGGCGTAGCTGAACGCCGTCCTTTTCGTAATAGACCGCACCCGACCAGACATCGCCCGAAAATCCTTCGAGCAGGGTGTTCAGGAAATAGCCGTCCTTGTCGGTCTTGGGGTCGAGCCACGTCTTCGAATAGCTGCCGGTGACACCGAACCCGTCGAGCCAGCCTGTGAACAGGTTACCCTCCAGCGTGCCGCTGAATTCCAGCCCCTTCAGGATGCCGCCGGCGGTGTTGGTCGGGGTGGTGAGCGTGCCGGTCTGGCTGATCGGCGTGACGTTCGACGAATTGGTATAGCCGGAAAAATCGTACAGTACGTCCTTGGTCACGATACCGCGGGTGATGTCCTTGTAGAACGCAGCCGCCGCGACATAGGACGACTTGCCGATATAATGTTCCAGCGACAGGTCGAAATCCCACGACTGCCAGGGTTTCAGCTTCGGATTGCCGCCATCGCCGTACCAGCGCCGGTCGGCCTGCGAAACGGCGGCGGTGATGCCGGCGCGCATGTCGGCCATTTCCGGTCGCGCCTGCGCCCGCGCCGCACCGAACCGCAACCGGGTCGACGCCGCGATCTCGGCATTCAGGTTCAGGCTGGGGAGGATGTCGGTATAGCTGGTGCCGCCGGCGACCGGCGAGATCGCACCTTCGGCATCGACATACAGACCGCTCGCATCTTGGCGGGTATGGATGACCTGCACGCCGAGGTTGCCGCGGATCGGCAGGACATGGCTGTCGTCGATGTCCAGCTTGACGAAACCGGTGGTCACCTTTTCGCCGACGCCCCAGTTCCACGACGGATCCTTGGGATTGGGCGCGGGGTCGTAGGCGTCGCCGTACAGCGCGGCATCGGGCCGGAAGTATAGCGCGCCGGGCAGGCCGATAAAGCGCATGTCGACCGATGCGGTCTTCAGGCTTGCCGGGATCGGGCTGCAGGTCAGCCCGTTCAGGCACGGCGTCGGATTGGTCAGTTCATAGCTGGTCTGGTCATAGACCAGCGCTTTGCTACGGTGGCTGTACAGTACGCCCAGCTCGATCGCGCGGAACGGGCCGAGGTCCATGTCGCGCCGGGCGGCGACCCGGCCGGTTTCCACCTTGTCCGTGACATTGGCCAGCGCGACCAGCCCGCCCAGGTTGGCGCCCCATACGCTTGCCAGCGACATAGCGCTGCTGCTGTTCAGGTCGACGCTCGACGATACCTGCCCGAACCGGTCATAGGTCGTCGGCAGCACGACATTCAGCGTCATCGGCGCGCGCGACATCAGATACGCCTCGCCGACCCACTCGCGCCGCTTGGCCTTGGACAGGCCCAGATTGGCGCTGAACGTCCACGCGCCGGTGGCATAGCTGTTGGTCCAGCTCAGCGCATTGAGTTCGTCGTTGCGATCGTTCTGCCGCATGGTCAGGATCGGGCTGGCGTTGTCGATGCGGATCGTGCCGTCGCCCATGCTGACGACGGGGGTGCTGCCCGATGCCCAGTTGGCCAGCACGCCGATCAGCTCGTCACCCTGCATCCGTTGCTTGAAGCGCGAATGGAACAGGTCGACCTTGCTCGAAAAATGGTCGTCGGGTTTGAACTGCACCACCGCCAGCACGCCGTCGCGCACGGTGTTGGTCGATGCAACGCCGGTTTCGAACCCGTTGAAGGTGTAGGTGTCGCCCAGACCATCGACGCCCAGCTGCGCGCCGGTGCCATAGTCCCACAGGTTGAAATATTTCTTCTTGTTGGGGGCGTCCAGCCGGGCATAGCCGATCGCGACGCCGATGCGGTCGTCGGCGAACTGATCGATATAGGACACGCTGATACGGCTGCCATGGCCGCTGGTGCCCGGCAGTACCGATCCCATCGAATTGCCGTTGAAGCGCGCGCTGGCGTTGATCTTGCGCTCGTGGAAATCCAGCGGCTGCAGCGTGTGGATGTCGATCGTGCCCGACAGACCCATCGCGCCCAGCGACGCGTCGGGCGTCTTGTACAGCGTTGCCGAACTGACCAGCTCGCCGGGGAACTGGTCATATTCGAAACTGCGGTCGTCGCCGGTCGACACCATCTCCTGCCCGTTGAACAACGTCATCCCAAACTTCGGCGCCATCCCCCGGATCGACAGAACCTGCGCACGTCCGTCGACGCGCTGCGCCGCCACACCGGGCAGGCGGGCCAGCGATTCCGCGATGCTGATGCCGGGCAGCTTCCCGATGTCCTCGGCGCTGACGACCTCGACGATTTCATTGGACGCGCGCTTGGCATCGATCGCCCGTGCCAGCCCGGCGCGGATGCCGGTGACGACGATGTCGTCGCCGGTGCTGTCCGTATCGCCGGCGTCCGGCGTCGGCACTTCGGCGGCGGGGGGAGGGGGCGCCACCTGTGCCGCGACGGCACCATACGGCAGCAACAATCCAGCGATGGCGGTCGCCGGGTACAAGGTAGTCGTGGCCAGCCAATTCCGGCGCGCAGAGCTCGACAAAGACATAAAGCAACCCCCCTCTATTAACCGTCGTCCCACCAGACCGGTTCGTTGATTGGGCCTAGTCTGGTATAAGGATGCGTCGCTTGTCTATATCCAATTAGAATCCAATTTTGTCGGGCCACCAGTTTTGGAAGACGAACTCGCGATCGCTCAAATCAAGTGCCTGACTTCAAAGGAAATGCAGCCCACAGCCGCAGCATGGACCCGATAGCTTGCGAATATCGGATACTATCTTCTGCGAACTATACTTTGGACCGACGCATGTTTTAGCGCCCTTCCGAATTATCTGACGAAAGCGTCTTGTCAGACTAATTCTAGCTTACGATTCGATCTGGGGGGCGCTGAGTTCGGCCACGAAGTCATAGGCGTCGCCGCGATAATAGGACTGCGTGGATTCGACCGGGGACCCATCGGCCAAGAAGCCGCGGCGTTCGATGAACAGGCCGGCATGGCCGACGGGCACGCTCAACAGATGCGCCTGTTCGGCCGGGAAGTGGATGGCACGCAGGCGCTGCAATGCCCGCACCGGACGGCAGCCATTCCTTTCGAGCGCGGCATATAGCGAGTCGTTCACGACATCGATGCCGGGAAGGCAACTTCCGACGATCGTAGTGTACTCCAGGGCCATCGGCACGTCGTCGGCCATGCGCAAACGCTGAAAGCGATACACGTCCGCCCCGGGCGATAGTCCAAGGGACAACGCTTCCTCGGGTGAGACGCATCCGATCGACCGAGAGAGCCATTTGCTGCCCGGATGGCGTCCCCTGGCGGACATGTCTTCCGAGAACGACGACAGCGTGGCGAAGCTCTTCTCGACACGGGTGGCGACGAATGTCCCCGCTCCGCGGCGGCGCACCAGAAGCCCTTCCGCCGCCAGTGCGTTGACTGCACGCCGGGCGGTGATGCGCGAGACGCCGAACTCCATCGCGAGTTCACGTTCGGCCGGTATTGCCTCATCCTGCTTCAGTTCGCGGTCGAGAATGGCTTGGCGGATGCGAAGCTGCAACTGCATGTACAGTGGCGCAGGATCGTCCTGCGCCAACATTCCAATGCGGTCCGAAAAGAATCCCATCCTGAAAGCGCCCAATTTCGCTACGTTCGCCCCGTTCGGGGGCAACGGTCGAAGACTGGCGGCACTCGACGCGTTCGGAATAGGTTATGGTCGCGACGGGTACAAGGGTTTGAGTACGTACCCTGGGTGTTTGATCCCGGCATTTGACGGCGCATCATCACATGCCGGGATCGAACACCTAGCAAATATCAGATGTCCACGGTGATGTAGGCGGACGCAACCCGTCCGGGAATGATGTCGTATGCGCCAGCGCTTTCCAGTTCGAAGCCATAGACGTTACCGATGTTGCGGATTTCTGCCCGTAATGTGACGTCGCGCCGGCCGACGCGGAGACGGTAGCGCGCACCCAGGTCGACGAGCGTGCGCGACGGAATGGAAACGCTGTTGTCGCGCGTGGCGGTTACGCGGCCGGTGTTCGAGACGCCCGCATCGAACGAAAGCCCCTCCACCGGCAGTCGCCAGTCCGCGTTGAAGTCCAGCGAGCGCGTGGGGATGCCGACGGGGCGGGGGCCGACCCGGCCGAGCACCACGCCTTCGCCGGTCACGCGCGGGCGCAGCAATACGCCCCCCGCCACTACGTTAAGCCTCGGCGTGACGGCCCCCGCGACCGAGAATTCGACGCCACGGTTGACGATGTCGCCGAGCAGGCCAAAGCGACCGGCGGCGTCGAGGTTGTAATAGGGTTTGCGCAGGTCGAACACGCCGGCGACCAGCCTGATCGTATCGGTCAGACGATAGCGCAGCCCGGCATTCACCTGCCGCGTCAGGATCGCGGGCAACGGCTGGTTGCGGTTGACGGCGTTGTCGGGCGCTATTCCACTCTCCTCCAGCCCGCGCGCATAGCCGGCATAAAGCGCGAGCCGCGGCCCGAGGAAGCCCGCACCGGTGACGTTCCACAGCCAGGGGCGCGACCGCGTCTCCAGCGGCAGCGCGCCGGGCAGCGAGAAGCGCTTGGCGTAATCGGTCTTTGACAGGCCGAAACTCAGTTCGCCGACGTCGCGCCAGCGGCCGTCATAGGCGATGCCGACGGTCTTCTGTCGCACGCGGTCGTTCGTCTGGGCGGTGAAGGCGTATTCGGGTTCGGGCGGTCGGAACGCCTCGCCGATGCGGGTCGGACCATAGTCGAGGACGTCGGAGCCGCCATAACGCTGCCGGCGGTCGCGCCCCCGAAACGAGAGGTGCAGGACGTGCAGCCTTGGTCCCTCCGCCAGCGACCGGCTGACGCGAAGCTCGCCCGACACCGAGACGAAGCGGCTGCGCGGGTCGGCGATGATGAGGCGGTTGGCGCGTCCCTCCGGCGTCAGGTCGGTCAGCAGGTGGGCGAAGGTCGAGCGGTCATCATAGAGCGAGCGGAACAGGCCAGCCCGCACCGTCCAGTCGCGCCATGGCGACACGGTCGCGAGTATCCCCTGCAACCCGCCGACGCTGTTGTAGTCGTTCCAGCCGGGTCCGTCGTAGCGCCGCCGCGGGATGGGCGGCGGCAGATAGGGGCCGGCGGGGATGTAGACCGGCCCCGCCTCGTCGTCATAGACCTGGCTGCGCGCCCAAAAGGGCAGGATCTCGACATCCGGCGACGGCCGCCAGCGCAGAGAAACCGCCTCGTTGTGCGACCAGCTGGTCGTGCCGTTATAGAAGCCGTTGCGCGACCCTTGCGCGCCGAAGCCGAGGCTGAGCGTCCGTGACAGCGGCACGGCGCCATCTGCCTCGATGCCGGCATTGCCATAGCTGTCGCCGCTCGCCAGCACGGACAGGGTCGCCACGTCGCCGGGCTTGCGGAAGCTGTAGTCGACTATGCCGGTGGGCGAGGGAAACGAATAGCCTTGCGCCGACAGGCCGACGCGGATGCTGGTCGACTGGCGCAGCCGCTGGATCAGCGTGATGTAGGGATCGAAATACAGCCCCTCGATCCGCACGTTGCCGGCCTTGAAGGGCGAGAAGCCGCGGACGTTGGACGAGGAGTAGAGGCCGAGCGTCTCGCGCCCGACGCTGTAGCCGAAGGCGTCCTCGGCCTGGCGGACGGCGTTCTCCCCCGCGCGACCGGTATGGTGGGGGCGAGCGACGGCGCGGCGGGTGGCTGCGGCGGCCCCAATCGCTCGGGCGGGGGCAGATGCTCGATTGGCGCTGGCGGCGCTTCCTGGGCCTGGGCGGGGGCGGAGGGAATTGCCGTCAGGCCCGCGACGATGGCAGCGGCCAAGAAAGCCCTTGTCATCGCTCGACCGCCTGCTCGTCGCGGATCGCGGCGGCGATGAAGTCAGGCATCAGCATGTCGCGGGTTTCGGCCCGGCGGTGCGAGCCGTCCGCCAGCACGCGCTTCATATAGGCCATGTGCCGGCGATCGAGTTCGGACACGGACGTCTCGACGCTGCCGCCACCGTCGCCCTCGACCGTCAGCCAGTAGAGCCGTGCCGGGTCGTCCGGGAGCGTGAACTTCGCCTCCAGATACATCCGCTCGCGATCCAGCGTGGCGACCGCCTCGCGGTGATGGGCGGCGAGATGGGCGAGCCATTCGCGCAACGCCGGGTCGGCGCCGTCGCGCAGGTCGAAGCGGTGCAGCGTGACCTTGACCGGGCGCAGCGGTTCGACCGAACCACCGGCCCATGCCCGGTTCATGCCGCTGGCGCAGATGCCGAGGGCGATGCCCAGCAACAGGGCGGCGACCTGCCCCCGTCCGATTCACTCCCTCATTGCACCAGCTCGAAGCGGCCGAGCGTCGGTGAGAAGCGGACGGCATCGGTGTCGAAGGCGCGACCGACATGGCCCGCCGCGATCAGGTCCGCCGCCGCCCCCACCGCCAGACCGCCGCTGCCGTCGAGCAGCCACACGCTGTCGGCGAGCTGGAGCGACAGGTCGAGGTCGTGGCTGGACAGCAGCACCACCGCGCCGCTCGCCCGCGCCTGCGCGCGCAGCAGCGCCATCACCTCGACCCGGCCGGGCAGGTCGAGAAAGGCGGTGATCTCGTCGAGCACCATCAGCCTTGGCGACTGGGCGAGCGCGCGGGCGATCATCACCCGCTGGCGTTCGCCGTCAGACAGGTCGTCGAACAACCGCGCGGCGAAGCGGTCGGCACCGGCCGCCGCCAGCGCATCCGCGACGCGTGTGCGATCTTCGGTCGTCAGCCGGCCCTGCCAGCCGGTGAAGGGCTGGCGGCCGAGCGACACCACGTCGTCCACGGTCAGGCCGGGGCTGGACGCGCGCTCGGTCAGCACCACCGCGATGCGGCGGGCGCGCTCTTGGGGGCGCAGCGCGGCGATATCGTCGCCCTCCAGCCGGGCCGTGCCGCCTAGCGCGCCTTGCAGGCCCGCGATGGTCCGCATCAGCGTGGATTTGCCCGCGCCGTTGCGACCCAGCACGCAGACGAAGCTGCCGGCCTGCACCGTCGCGTCGAGATCCGCGAGCACGGTGCCGCGCGTGCCGGGATAGCCGACCGACAGGTTATCGAGCCGCAGCATCTAGCGCTGCCCCCGCATCGTTGGCGAGAAGATCAGCAGCGCGATCACCACCGGTGCACCGACCAGCGCGAGCACGGCGTTGAGGTGCAGGAAGTGCTGCTCCCACGGCGCATGGACGACGATGTCGGCCGCCAGCGCCAGCAGGGCGCCCGACAGCGCGGCGAGCGGCAGCAGCGGCAGGATGCGCGCCGTGCCCGCCAACGCGCGGGCGAAATGCGGCACGATCAGCCCGACGAACGTGACCGGCCCGCAATAGGCCGTGACAGGGGCCACCAGCAGCACGACCGCCGCCAGCGTCAGCCGCCGCAGCCGCGTCACGTCGGTGCCAAGGCTGCGGGCATAGGTTTCGCCCAGCAGCAGGGCGGTCAGCGGTTTGGCGGTCAGCAGCGCCAGCACCACGCCTGCCGCGACCGGCAGCGCCAACATCGGCAGATCGCCCGCCATCACGCCCGCGAAATTGCCGTCGTTCCAGCCCGAGAAAACGCGCCCGCCGACCCGGTTGGCGAAATGCAGCACGATGCTGACGATCCCCTGCACGGTGAACCCCAGCATCAGTCCGACCACCAGCAGCGTCACGGTGCCGACCCGCCGCGCGAGCGTCGCCATCGCCAGTGCGAACAGGCCGATGCCGACCATCGCGCCCAGCGTGATCGAAGGCCCCTCGAAGGTCTGGAGGAAGCCGACCGCCGCGGGGCCGGAGAAGGCGGCGGCCGTGACCAGCAGCGCAACGCCGAGCTGTCCGCCTGCCGTCAGCCCCAGCGACCAGGCGTCCGCCATCGGGTTGCGGAACAGCGCCTGCATCAGCACGCCGCCGATGCCCAGCGCCCCGCCGGCGATACACGCGGCGGCGACGCGCGGCAGGCGCAGGTCGGTGACGATCTGCACCGTACCCGGATCACCGCTACCCGCCAGCGCCGCCAGCACGTCGCCCGGCCCGATCCCGATCATGCCCCAGGACAGCGTGAAGGCGGCGGCGGACAGGACGGCGGCGAGCAGCGCGACGCTGCCCGTCAGGCTGCGGACCTCGGGCGTCATCGCGGCACCTTCGTATCGGGGCGGATGTAGCGGAACGGGCGGTCACGCAGAGCCGGATGGAGCATCCGGACGATGTCGCCGAGCACCAGGTCGGGGCGGATCGTGCCCATGTCGTAGAGTTCGAACGCGTCCGCGGCGGGCTTGAACATGCCGTCCGCCGCGAAGAGGCAGCCGTCGCGATACGCCTTGAACCGGCGCAGCGTCGCGACGTCGCGGAACGGCACGCTATGGGTGTCGCGGATGATCCAGCAGTCCACGTCCTTGCCGCGCGCGATCAGTTCCTCGGTCGAGATCTGGTTGAAGCTGTCGCGGCGCGGATCGTCCGGCTCTTCGAACGGGTTGCGGCCGTTGGCGTCGCGCAGCAGCTTCGCATCGGCGTTGCGGATCGTCGGGTTCCAGCGGTCGCCGCCGCCGAACCAGGCGAACATGACCGAACGGGTCGGCTGCGCGGCGGCGGCCTTCTTCAGGGCATCGACGTTGCGCGCTACCATCTGGGCGAAGGCTTCCGCCTCGCGCTCGCGCCCCGCCAGCATGCCGACAAGGCGGACATAATCGACCCGGCCCATGTAATCGGGCTCGTTATCGAGGAAGATCGGGACGACGGGCACGCCCAGCGCCTCGATGCGCGGCTTCGCACCGACGCTGGCCATGTCCTCCATCGTCATCAGCAGCACGTCGGGCTTGGCCGCGACCAGCGCGTCGAGTTCGGGCGGGCTGTGCCAGCCATAGCCGATCTGGCGCACCGTGCCGCTGCGCACCCGCGCGCGCAGGGCATCGTCCCACGACTTCAGGCCGCCGACCGCGACCAGCCGGTCGTTGATTCCCAGAACTCGAGTGATCGCTTCCTGATAGCCGTAATTGCTGGCGATCCGCATCACCGGCGTGCGGATCAGCGTCGCGCCCGCCAAATCACCGGTCAGCGGCGGCGCCTTCGCGCCGCGCGGGACCAGCACCAGGCGCTGGAACTGCTCCTGCCCGATCGCCTTCGCACCCCAGCTGACGACCGATGCCTTCATGTCGACCACGCGGTAGCCGTCGCGCTCGACCACACGGAAGGTCTTGGCGAAGCGCATCGGGATTTCGCGGCCCGCGATCGCCTGTCGAGACGGCGCCGCCTGCTCGCCGCGTCCACATGCGGCGAGGGGCAGCAGGGCCAGCGCGAGCATGACCGCGCGCATCAGAAGCTCGCCTGCAACGTAGCGCGGACCTGTCGCGGCGGTCCTGGCGTCGCATAGGTCGGCGTGGTCGTGCCGCCGAACGCGAAGACATAGCGTTCGTTGAGCGCGTTGAGCAATGTCAGGTCGAGTGACAACCCGCGCCATGCCGCCGGCTGCACCCGCGCGCCCAGCGTCACCAGCGTATAGCCGCCGCCCTGCACCCGGTTGTCACCGGTGATTTTATAGTCGTCATACCATTCGACGATGCCCCGCGCCGACAGCCAAGGCCCCACCCGCTGCTCGCCGGCGATGTAGACGATGTTCGGCGCGATCCCGGTCGGCGTCCTGCCCGACAGGTCGATCGGCCCGGAGAAGCCCTGAAGGACGTAATCCTTCCAGCGGGGCGCGACATGGGTATATTGGATTTGCACCGAAGTGCCGTCCTGCGGCCGGATGTCCAGCGCCGCCTCGACGCCCTTCGCCTCGTAGCGGTCGCCATAGGTGATGAGGTTCGAGGGCTGCGAAAAGTCGGCATCCGCCGCCGGATTGGGAATGGTCGAACGCCGGTTGCGCTGCATCGACCAGAAGCCGGTCAGCGCGAAGCCGAGGGTGTCGTCCAGCGTGCGCCCCTTCCAGCCCAGTTCCACGCTGTCGAGCGTCGTCGGCCGCTGTTCGGGGCGGGCATATTGGTTGGCGTCCCACTCGAACGTCGGGCCGAAATTGGAATTGAAGCCGCGTCCATAGGACAGATACACCTGCCCCCCGATATAGCGCCACGACAGCGCCGCCTTGGGTGAGAAGGCGCTGGCGGTCGCGGCGTCCTGTGATCCCGGCGAGGTCCCCGCTATGGGGAAGAAACGTGCCGCGCGCCGGAAGCGGTCGTAGCGTCCGCCAAGAGTCAGGAACCAGCGATCTGACAGCGCGACCTCGTCCTGCGCAAAGGCCGAGACGTACGTCGTCACCAGCCGGTTGCGGCTGAGCGGATCATCGACGACGAAGCAGGGCGCGGCGCGGTTGGCGACGCCGCCGCGCACATAGTCGATCTCGATCGAATAGAAGGTGAAGCCGCATTCCGGCGTGAAGCCGTTCTGTCCCGTCCAGCGATTGTCGGCGCGCGACAGGGCGCGTTCGCCGGTCACGCCGGTGACGATCTTGTGACGACCCGCCTCGTAGCGCGCGGTCAGTTCGCCGTAAGCCACGTCGAACTTCTGCGCGCCATAGAAGCCATTGACGCCGAAAATCCCGCGTTCGGGCGCGAAGCCGAACGGGTCGTAGAAATTGAGCCGGTTGTCGAAGTCGAAGCGGCGATACTGGCCCGTCGCGGTCAGCGTCAGCGCGTCGCTCGCGCGATGCTCCAGCCGGATCGCGCCGAGCCCGCCCTCGACGACCGACCGGGGGTTGCCATAGCCGTTGAACGCGCGCCGGCCGCCGATGATGGCGATCGGTCGGCCGGATGCATCAAGCGGGAGGACGCTGGGCGTCTCCGACCGGCGGTCGAGATAGGTGCCGTAGAGCGACAGGTCGGTGCGCGGGCCGATTGCCCATTTGACCTTGGCGAACAGGATCAATTGCCGCCGCGCGCCATTCTCGCGCCAGCCGCCATAATCCTCGTAGGCCGCGGTG
>CAJYRU010000217.1 GCA_913777295.1 uncultured Sphingomonas sp.
TTGGCATTGTTGACGTTGCGGACATTGGCGCTGAGCGACACGCGCGGGCTAAGCTCGTAGCGTGCCATCAGGTCGACCGTCGCAAAGCCGTCTTGGGTGACGCGGACCTGCTGTCCGGTGGTTGACGACACCACGCCCAGCGGTTCGAGATAGATGCGGCTCTGCACCTGGCCCGATACGCCCAGCTTCAACGCCGGCAGCGGGACCGGCGTCCAGACGATGTTCAACCGCCCGGTGTTGCGCGGCACGAAGGTGCGGACCGCTTCGTCGCGTTCGCCACGGATGCGCATCGCGGTGAAGCCGCCGGTCGCCTGCAGGCCGGGCGCCAGCTGTCCGCTGACCTCCAGCTCGATCCCGCGCGACGTGGCATCGACACCGCGGTACAGCGTCTGGCCGATGGTGGTGTCGAAGCCGGCCGATTCCGCGGTGTTCTTCTGCCGTGCCTGGAACAGCGCAACGCTGGCGTTTAGCCTGCCGCCGAACCATTCGCCCTTCAGCCCCGCCTCCAGATTGTCGCCCTCGATCGGATCGAGGACGCGGCGGTCGGCACCGATCTGGTCCTGCGGGTTGAAGATCGTCGCGAAGCTCGCATAGGCACTGATATTGCCGGTCAGGTCGTAGGTCGCCCCCACGAACGGCAGGAAGCGCGCGCGATCGTAATTGGTCGGCGCGCCGTAGGACACGCCTTCGCTGAATGCGCGGGTGGCGTTGGCGCCGATCATCACCTTCAACTGGTCGGCGGGGTTCAGGCGGAGCAGGCCGTACACCGTCTCGCGCCGGCTGTGCGTGTCGAGGCTGCGGGTGAAGGCCGGGAAGGCCGGTTCGGCGAAATTGCCGTCGAATATCGTCGCCAGCGGCAGCGACAGACCGACCTGCGAGAAGTCATAGGCCGAATCCTGCGTATAGCGTTGCGCGGAACGGTTCGCGCCGAACATCACGTCATGCGTCCGGCCGAACAGCGACACGGTGCCGCTGATGGTGGCATCGATCGTCAGGTTGCGGGCGAACGACTGGAACGCGCCGGGATAGCTCGCCATGCCGATGCCGGTCGCCCGGTCGGGATTGCCATAGACGTAGAACAGCCGGTCGTCTTCGTCGATCGCGCGGCGCTGCACGGTCAGCTTCGCGGTCCAGTTGCCGAAACGATGGGTGATGTCGCCGAAGATCTGCCGATCGGTAACGTCGAAGCGCGACCATTCCGGCGCCGGATTGCTCGACCGGGCAAGATCAATACGGGTGCCGTCGGTATAATAAAGCGGGATCGCGCCCCACATCGCCGCACGGCTCTTATGGTTCTGATAGCCATAGCCGGCGCTGACGACGGTATCCGGGCCAATATCCGCCTCGACGATGCCATAGCCGGTCCAGCGGCGCAGGCCGTAGCGGTCGAGATAGCTGTCGCCGTCGAGATGGGATCCGACCGCACGGGCGCGGACACCCCCGCCGCTGGTCAGCGGTACGCTGACATCGCCATCGAGGCGCAGCGTGTCGAACGAGCCGTATTGCGCGCTGGCCGAGGCGGATAGATCGCGGGTCGGGCGCTTGCGGATGAAGTTGATGACCGCCGAAGGATTACCGGTCGACGAGAGCAGGCCGGGCGCACCCCGCACCACCTCGATCCGGTCGTACATTGCGGTATCGACCGATCCGTTCTGGATGCCGAACGGGAACGGCAGGCCGACGCCGTCGATCTGGAACGTCTGAATGTCGAACCCGCGTGCCGAATAATAATAGCGGTCGGTTTCCTGGGCCTGCACGTTCACGCCCGACACCGTCGCCAGCAGCGCGTTGATGTCGTTGAGTTGGAAATCCTCGATCTGCGCACGGGTCACGACGCTGACCGATTGCGGCGTCTCGCGCAGCGACAGCGGCAGGCGGGTCGCGGTGCTCTGCGCCTTTACCGCATAATCGTCGCTGCCCTCGGTCCGCAGACCGGTAACGACGATTTCTTCGCCGCGCTGTTGCGGATCATCCGCAACAGCGGGATTGGGCGTAAGCGCGGTTGCGGCGAGGAGAAACGCGATAGACGACATGCAATACAGTCCCTGAGCTGTTTCAGGTCCGCTACGCCGTCATTACTGCTTTTGCAAGTGACTATCAGTAGCCCATCAGGGCAGATCGTCGGCGTCTTTCAGGAACCGACCGAGGACCACCACCTCCTGCCGCTCCAGTCCGATCCGGTCGTAAAAAGCCATCGCGGCGGCGTTATCGACGCGCACCATCAGCTGGATCTTGGGCACCGCTCGGGTGCGCAACCACTGTTCGGCCGCGTAAAACAATGCGGTGCCGACCCCCTGCCCACGCAGGTCGGGCCGGACTGCCAGATAATAGATCCAGCCGCGATGCCCGTCATGGCCGACCATGACGCTGCCGACCGGCAAATCCCCCTGCCGTTCGACGAGGATGGTCGAGGTCGCTCCGCCCAGCGCGCGGGCGAAATCCGCGTCAGGGTCGTTCCAGGGCCGGGTGAGGCCGCAGGCTTGCCAGAGCGCGACGACCGCCGCGGCATCACCGTCCCGCGCGACGGCGATTACCGGGCGATGCACGTACTACCCGCCCACAGTGCGCTGACATTGTCCCGCGCGTCATACAGTCCGGACAGTCCGCCGCTGGCAAACTCGCGGCCAAGGCTGGTGTCCTCGACCGGCGCGTCGATCACGGCATCGACAGCGGCGCGCTTCGATCCGATGCCGACACCGCCCATCGTCGTCAGCCCCCGGCCACGGGCCGACCAGCCGACGAAACGGCCTTCCTGGAAATAAACCGCGACCTGCGGATAGGTGGCGATGTCCAGCGGCCCTTCGCCGCATTCGGCATTGCGCGACCGTTGCGGCAGGCTCTGCGTCGCGGCCTCGACGACGCGCAGCACGACCTCCGCCGGGGTGCCGAACGGCACCGCGCGGCTGCTGGCGCCGGCCACCGTCTGCAGCCCATCGGGGGCGAGGTTCAGCGCGATGGCGTTGCGCGCCGCCGCCTCGGCCCCGGCCGGCGCGTCGCAGCGGACAAGCCGGGTGACCCCGTCGATGCCGGTCAGCTCGAGCGTGCCGCCACTGCCGAGCGCAAGACGATAACGGCGCTGTTCGGTAATGCCGCTGCGGTCGCCGATCACGTCGACATCGACCGCGCCCGCATCGGCGGCGGTGATCGAGCGGGTCGGCAGGTCGCGGTCGCCGATCCGCACCGCGTTGGCGGCGATGACGAGGCGACTGGTCCCGGCCGGATTGGCGGCGCAGGCGGTACCGTCGCTGTCCCATGTCCCGACGAAGCGGGTCGGGACCGTAACCAGCGCTTCCGGCGTCGGGGTGGGCGCCGGCAGGACCGGCTCTTCCTGCGTCAGGTTCGCAGGATCGGGCGCCTCATCCGCCTGTCCGCACCCGGCCAGCAGCGCCAGTGCACCGATCGTCCAACGCCGCATTCCGTTTCTCCCGCTCGAACTTCATCGGCACGACTGCCGCAATCGCAGCGGACAGGGAAGAGGCAACGCGCCGGTCAGTGCGGCGCGGTCGCCGCATGGTCGACCGGCGTGTCGTCATTCGCGGCGACCGGCGGGGGCAGCGTCGCGAAATAGGCCTTGGCCGGCAGTTCGATCACCGTCACCCGCCCGGCATTGGCCTGTTCGATCGACTGGATGAACGAGCGCGGCTTTTTCATCAGCGCCTTCGGCTCGGTAACGGTCAGCCCCGAACGCCGTGCCGCTTCGGCGACGAAATGCACGCAGTTGCGACGGTTGAGATTGTAGTGCGAGTCGCCATTCTCGCCCCATTCGTCGATCAGCGACCGGACGGCTGCATATTGCGCATCGGTCAGCACGACCGAGAAATGCGCGTTGCTCTTCGCGATATAGGACGGTTTCGGCCGGTCGATCATGCCGCCGACCGACCCCATCAGCAGCGCGGGCGTGATCGCCTTTGCCGTGAAGCCATAGCTTTCGTTCACCGCCGGACCGCCGGCGTCGGGCGCACCGGAAAAGGTGAAGAAGGCATGGGGGAAATTCTGGCCGAACTCCTGCGACCAGAAGGTAATGGTCACCGCCGCCTGCGCCGGCACGATCGATCCGAGTGCCAGCAGCAGCACCGCCAGCGAGCGCAGCATCGGACGGAGCAGGCGGTCGATCGTCATGCGGCTTCCTACCAAAGGCGGCGCGCCGGGACTACCCGACGCGCCGCCCGAACCGTACCGTCGCGGCGAACGATCAGTCGTCCTTCCGCTCTCCAGCCAGCTTTGCCTCCTGCTCCGCGTCATAGCCCGACGACGGGGCCGGACCGCCGCTGCCCGGCTGGGTCGCCGAGATCGGATCCGATGCGTCCATCGATTCGTCCAGCCCGCGATCGAGCTGGGCGTCGGGATCGCCCAGATCGCCAGTCACCTCGCCGGCATCCCCCTGTGCCGGGGTCTTCGCCTCGCTCTCATTCCCGTTCGGGGCCACCGACAGCGAATCCAGCGCCTTCTCATCGATACCGTTGGTCATAATCCCTCACTCCTTCCCTCGCCCAACGACCCGACCGCACCCGGCGTTCCGCCCATGCGAAAAGGCCCGGCAGTCGCCTGCCGGGCCTTCATCGTTCAACGAGTGAACCTTGCGATCAGTCGCGATTGCCCATGAACGACAGCAGGAACTGGAACATGTTCACGAAGTCGAGATAGAGCGACAGCGCGCCGAGGATCACGGCCTTGCCCGCGAAGTCGGTGCCGGCGACCTGGAAATACATCGCCTTGATCCGCTGCGTGTCATAGGCGGTCAGACCCGCGAACAGCAGCACGCCGACCGCGCTGATGACCAGGCTGAACATGCCCGACTGGAAGAACAGGTTCAGCAGCGACGCGACGATCAGGCCGACCAGCCCCATGATGAGGAACGTGCCGAAGCCGGTCAAATCCCGCTTGGTCGTGTAACCGTACAGGCTGAGCGCCAGGAACGCGGTTGCGGTCGAGAAGAAGGTGAGCGCGATCGACGGGCCGGTGTAGCGCAGGAAGATCGTCGACATCGATAGACCCATCACCGCTGCGAACGCCCAGAACAGACCCTGCGCCGCGCCGGTCGACAGGCGGTTGATGCCGAAGCTCATCACCATCACGAAGATCAGCGGCGAGAACATGATGAGGTATTTCAGCGCGCCCGGCTGATAGAAGACCTGCGCGGCGGGCGAGGCGTCGCCGCCCCAAGAGAACAACAGCGCGACGATGCCGGTCAACAGCACGCCCGAAGCCATGTAGTTGTAAACCGAGAGCATGTAGGACCGCAGCCCCGCGTCGCGCGCCATGTCGGTCGTGCGGTTACGGGTGATCGGTGCGGCCGTCGTCCGGGGATCGGACCAGTTCGCCATTGTAAACTCCTCTTCCCGGCACACATGCCGGATGATGGAAATATCGTCCGCCGGACGGTCGATTTCAAGCCAAACGCGGATAGCAACACTTTGTTACGCCACCGGGAGTATCACCGCTTGCACCGCCTGTTCGTCGCCCTCCGCCCGCCCGGTGCCATGCGCCGGAAATTGCTGGACATCATGGACGGCGTCGAGGGCGCACGGTGGCAGGACGAGGGGCAATTGCACGTTACGCTGCGCTATATCGGCGCAGTCGAACGCCCGGTGGCGGAGGACATCGCCGTCGCATTGCAGGCGGTCCATGCCCCGGCACTCGACCTGGCGCTGTCCGGCGTCGGGCGGTTCGACACCGGATCGCGCGGCCGGGCGCTCTGGGCGGGGGTAACACCGCACGATGCGGTCGCAGCACTGCATCGCAAGGTCGACCATGCGCTGGTCCGGATCGGACTCCAGCCCGAGGGGCGCGCGTTCCTGCCGCATATCACGCTCGCCCGGCTGAACCGTACAGCGGGACCGGTCGACAGCTTTCTGGCGGCACAGGCCGCGCTGTCCTCCCCGCCGCAGCGGTTCGATCACCTGATCCTGTACGAAAGCCATCTGGGGCAGGACGGCGCCTGGTACGAACCGATCGTCCGCTACCCGCTGCGATGACCCTGCCGCGAACCTGAACGAAAGCCTCTCGTTTCGTTCATGAAACCGTCAGCGCGAGGATGCGTTAAGGGGCCACATCAGGATTACGGACGAAAGGAAGAACCCATGCGCACCATCATCATGGCACTCGCCGCGGCGTCGCTGCTGGCCCCGGTCGGCCCGACCTTCTCGAAGCACGGCATTTCGGTCGGCAAGACCGAAGCGGAGGCGCAGCGCCGCTACAAGTATCGCGAATGGCGCGGTCGTGACGGCCGCCGCTATTGCCGCAAGGAGAACGGCACCACCGGTCTGGTCGTCGGCGGCGTGGCCGGCGCGCTGGTCGGTCGCACGATCGACACCCGCGGCGACCGTACGCTCGGTACGCTGCTAGGCGCCGGTGCCGGCGCGCTGGCCGGACGCGAGATCGAGCGCAGCGGCAGCCGTGGCCGCTGCCGTTGAACCTTAATCGGTCTGACGAATTCTGAGGGGCAGGTCCGGCAACGGGCCTGCCCCTTTTTCATTTGCAGAGGTTTCGCCATGATCCGCAGTGCATCCGCCCGGTATGAAGGTCTGGGCAAGGACGGCAAGGGCCACGTATCGACCCAGTCGGGCGTGCTGTCCGACCAGCAATATGGATTCAACACGCGGTTCGAGGACGGCAAGGGCACGAACCCCGAGGAACTGATCGCCGCGGCCCATGCCAGCTGCTTCACCATGGCGCTGAGCTTTGCGCTGGCCGGCGCGGGCTTCAGCGACGGTACGCTGGAAACGACGGCCAAGGTGACGCTCGACAAGGATGGCGACGGGTTCACGGTGACGAAGTCGGCATTGACCCTGACCGCCCATGTGCCCGGTATCGACCAGGCGAAGTTCGAGGAGATCGCCGCCGGTGCCAAGGCGGGCTGCCCGATTTCGAAGCTGCTGAATGCCGAAATCACGCTGGAGCATACGCTGACGGCGTAATCCGAAACCGTATCCCCGCGCAGGCCGGCATCCAGGGTTGCGAAGCGCAATGGTTGTGACGTTGGCCCTCGATACCCACCTGCGCGGGACTGCGATGTTTTCGCAAAGCCTTCACCCTTTCCGCGCTACACCCGTCCGCGATGTTGCGCGTCCTCACCCTTGCCACCCTCTTCCCCGATGCCGTGCGGCCGAATTTCGGGGTATTCGTCGAACGCCAGACGCTGGGCCTGGCGGCGCTTGATGGCGTGGTGGTCCATGTCGTTGCGCCGATCGGCCTGCCCCCCTTTCCGCTGTCGCTGCATCCGACCTATCGCGCTTTGTCCACCCTGCCGCGACAGGAACTGTGGAAAGGGCTGACCGTCGACCGGCCACGATTCCTGAACGTGCCCGCGACGCAGGGGCGGTTCCATGTCCCGGCGCTCGTCCGGCGGCTCGGGCCGCATCTCGACCGGCTGCGCGCGACCTTTCCATTCGACGTGATCGACGCGGAATTCTTCTTTCCCGATGGCCCCGTCGCCATCGAACTGGGCCGGCGGTTCGGCGTGCCGGTGTCGATCAAGGCGCGCGGGGCGGACATCCACCATTGGGGCCATGCGCCCGCCACCGCCGCGCAGGTCCGCGCCGCCGGTCAGGCTGCCGACGGGCTGCTGGCCGTGTCGCAGTCGATGGCCGACGACATCGCCGCCGCCGGGATCGATCGCCCCGTCCGCGTCCATCGCACGGGCATCGACCGCAGCCGGTTCGGCGGCGTCGACCGCGCCGCGGCGCGGCAACGGCTCGGCATCGCCGGCCCGCTGGTAGTCTCGCTGGGCGCGCTGATCCCGCGCAAGGGGCATCGGATCGTGCTGGAGGCCGTGGCGGCATTGCCCGGCGTCGGCCTGTGGATCGTCGGTGGCGGTCCGGATCGGCCGGCACTGGCCGCGCGGATCGCGGAGCTGGGCGTCGGCGACCGGGTGAGATTGTGCGGGTCGATGCCGCACGGCGCCCTGCCCGACCTGCTGGCGGCGGCCGACGTCATGGCGCTGGCGTCGTCATCGGAGGGTCTTGCCAATGCGTGGGTCGAGGCGCTGGCGAGCGGGACGCCGATCGTCATTCCCGATGCAGGTGCCGCGCGCGAGGTCGTGACCGAGCCGACGGCGGGGCGGATCGTGGCGCGCGACGCGGGCCCCTTTGCGCAGGGAATCGCCGCGGTCCTGTCGCAGCCGGCCGACCCGGCGGCGACGCGGACGGCGGTCGATTCATTCAATTGGGAGCGCAACGCGACCGAACTTCGCGAGCACCTGACCAAGCTGGTCATCGGGCGACACGTCGCCTCCCCGCTCTGGCCCTGAACGGCGCGGCGCTCCGAAGGTTACAACGGGTAGAAGGCTGCCGCGATCTGTCGCCCTTCGTCGCGCAGCACGCCCCAGGCGCGGGCCGCGGCGCGGCTGTCCATCGCCTCGATCCCCAGCCCCAGCGCGTCGAGCTGACGGACCAGCGGGCGCGGCGGCTGGCGGAGCGCCGCGCCGGTGCCGAGCAGCAGGAATTCGGGCTGCATCGCCAGCACCGACGCCAGCGCGTCGGCATCGAGCGCGTCGAACGCCGGCGGCTCCCACAAATCCGCGCGCTGCGGGGTCATCAGCAGCGCCGGGTAGATGCCGTCATCGACGCGGAACCCGGCCGTCGTCAGGCCGGAGACGACCGGGCCGTCGCCCTTGCGGACCCGGTCGAGCTTCACCGCGACGCCTTGCCCGGCGCGATGTCCTTGACCGTGCCCTCGCCCACCGGCGCACCGGGCTTCAGCCCGAGCGTGATGAGCAGCGACGACGACACATAGATCGACGAATAGGTGCCGACGATCACGCCCAGGATCATCGCGGCGGTGAAGCCGCGCAGCACATGGCCGCCGAACACGATCAGCGCGGTCAGCGCCAGCAGGATGGTCAGCGAGGTCATGACGGTTCGCGGCAGCGTTTCGTTGACCGACAGGTCGATCAGCTCGCGCATCTCCATCTTGCGGAACTTGCGCATGTTTTCGCGGATGCGGTCGTCGATCACCATCTTGTCGTTGATCGAATAGCCGATGATGGTCAGCACGGCGGCGACGATGGTCAGGTCGAACGGCATCTGCGTCAACGCGAAGAAGCCGAGCGTCATCAGCACGTCGTGGATGATCGCGACCGCGGTCGAGATGCCGAACTGCCATTCATAGCGGAACCATGAAAAGACCGCGATGCCGATGATCGCCAGCAGCACCGCCAGCACGCCGTTCGTCACCAGTTCGTCGGACACCTTGCCCGACACGGTCGAATAGTTGCTGAACGTTGCGCCCGGAAATTCGGTCGACAGCGCCGACTTCACCCGTTCGACCAGCCGGTCGGTCGCGCCCGAATCGCCCTCGGGCACCGGCAGGCGGATCGATACCAGCGTCGGATCGCCGAACTGCTGGATCGCGGGTTCGCCGACCCCCAGCCGCTCGATGCTCGCGCGCACCTTGTCGATCGCGGGGGGCGTGGCGAATTTTTCCTCGATCGCGACGCCGCCCATGAAGTCGACGCCGAAGTTGAGGCCCCGCACGAACACCAGCCCGACCGCCAGGATGCTGAGGATCAGCGTCACGGTGAACGCGATCTTGCGCACCGCGACGAAGCGGATGTTGGTGTTGTCGGGAACCAGCTTGATGAGACGCATGACGGCTGGGCCTTAAATGGTGATGTCGGTCGGACGATGGCGGCGCATCCATCCGGCGACCAGCATCCGCGTGAAGGTGACGGCGGTGAACACCGAGCTGGCGATGCCGAGCAGCAGCACGACCGCGAAGCCGCGGATCGGGCCGGAGCCGAGGATCAGCATGATGAGGCCCGCAATCGCGTGCGTCACATTCGCCTCGAAGATCGTCCGGCTCGCTTCCTTGTAGCCAAGCTCCAGCGACTGCAGCACGCTGCGCCCCCGTCGCCGTTCTTCGCGGATGCGTTCGTTGATGAGGACGTTCGCGTCGACCGCCGTACCGATCGTCAGCACGAAACCGGCGATGCCGGGCAGCGTCAGCGTCGCCTTCAGGAACGCCATGACCGCGAGGATCATCAGGATGTTCAGCACGACCGCGATGGTCGAATAGATGCCGAACCGGCCATAGGTCATCACCATGAAGGCGATGACGGCGATCGTCGCGATGATCGCGGCGGTGACACCGGCCCTGATCGAATCGGCGCCCAGTTCGGGGCTGACGGTGCTTTCCTGCACGACGGCCAGGTCGACCGGCAGCTTGCCCGAGCGCAGCGCGATCGACAGCTGGTTGGCCGAATCGACCGTGAAACCGCCGCTGATCGTGGCGCTGCCGCCCAGGATCGGTTCGTTGATGTTCGGCGCGGAGATGACCGAATTGTCGACGATGATCGCGAACGGCTTGCCGGTATTTTCCTGCGTCACCTTCGCGAAGCGGCGACCACCCTCCGCATTGAAGTTGATGGTGACATTGGGCTGACCGTTCTGGTCGTAGGTCTGGCGCGCATCGGCCAGCTGGTCGCCCGAGATGATCGTGGTGCGCTTGACCGCGATGCCGCCGCCCTGCGCCGGATAGGGCAGGATCTGGCTGCCCGCCGGGGCCTGTCCGCGCGCGACGGCGGCGGGATCGGCAGTCAGGTCGACCAGCTTGAATTCCAGCCGCGCCGTCTTGCCGAGCAGATCCTTCAGCGCCTTGGGATCGGAAAGCCCCGGCACCTGCACGACGATGCGGTTGCTGCCCTGCTGGATGATGGTCGGTTCGCGGGTGCCCAGTTCGTCGATGCGGCGGCGCACGACCTCGGTCGCGTCCTTCATCGCATTTTCGACGGCGAGCTTCAGGCCCGCCTGGGTCGGAGTCAGCACGAAGCGCGTGGTGTCGCGCACCTCGATGTCCCATTCGCGCTGGCCGGTCATCCCCGCGCCGCCGCCGGTCAGGCCCAGCAGCTTTTCACGCGCGGCATCGACCTGCGCCGCGTCGCGGACCATGAAGCTGATCTGCCCGCCGCGCGTCGAAATGTCGCCGACCGCGACGCGCGGGTTGCGACGCATTTCGGTCGCGATCATCTCGCGCATCGCCTCGACCCGCGTCGCGGCGACGTCCTGCGTCTGCGCTTCGAGCAGGATGTAGCTGCCGCCGGCAAGGTCGAGGCCGAAATTGATCGTCGGCGTCGGCACCCAGCCGGGCAGCTTCGCGCGCGTCGCTTCGGGCAGCAGGCTCGGCACCGCGAACAGCGCCAACAGGATCACGGATGCCCAGATGGCGATCCGTTTCCAGCGGGGAAAGTCGAGCATCAGTCGTTCGCGGGCTTGGCGCCGGCGGGCGGCGTGACTTCGGC
>CAJYRU010000218.1 GCA_913777295.1 uncultured Sphingomonas sp.
CCGACGACCGGGTGACCGGGTTCGTGTTCAAGGTGCAGGCGAACATGGACCCCAACCACCGCGACCGGATCGCGTTCATGCGGCTGTGTTCGGGGACGTTCAAGCGCGGCATGAAGCTGACCCCGACGGGCCATGGCAAGCCGATCGCGATCCATTCGCCGATCCTGTTCTTCGCGCGCGAACGCGAACTGGCGGATGAGGCCTATCCGGGCGACATCATCGGCATTCCCAACCATGGGACGCTCAGGGTCGGTGACACGCTGTCGGAGCGGGCCGATGTGCGCTTCACCGGGCTGCCGAACTTCGCGCCGGAAATCCTGCGCCGCGTGGTGTTGAAGGACCCGACCAAGACCAAGCAGCTGCGGAAAGCGCTGGACGACATGGCCGAAGAAGGGGTCACGCAGGTCTTCTATCCCGACATCGGGTCGAACTGGGTCATTGGCGTGGTCGGGCAGTTGCAGCTCGAAGTGCTGTTGAGCCGGCTGGAGGTCGAGTATAAGGTCGCGGCGGGGCTGGAAATGGCGCCGTTCGAAACCGCGCGCTGGGTGTCGGCGGCGGATGCGGCGGATCTGAAGGCGTTCACCGACCTGCATCGCAGCGCGATGGCGAAGGATCGCGACGGCAATCCGGTGTTTCTGGCCAAGAGCGCGTGGGAGGTCGGCTATATCGCCGATCGTTATTCCAAGGTGACGTTCGCGGCGACGCGGGAGCGGTAACGCGTGCCCTGCCCTTCCGTACCCCCGCGCAGGCGGGGGGTACGGGGTCTCAGACGAGAGGTTGCATTGCCTGGCTCTGGATCCCCGCCTGCGCGGGGATACGGTTCGGCCTGTAGCTAGGCCACCCAGTCGCGGCTGAGGCGGCGGCTGGCGAGCGCCATCAGTGCGCCGGCGACCAGATACAGGCACAAGGCCGCGGCGATCGCGTAGCGCAGCGATTCGCTGCCATAGGTCGGGGCCAATCCCTTCGACAGCTGGCCGACGACCCAGCTGCCCAGGCCCAGCCCGATCAGGTTGTTGATGAGCAGGAAACAGGCCGAGGCGGTGGCGCGCATATGGCCGGGAACGAGATGCTGGACCGCGGTCAGCACCGGGCCGAGCCAGACATAGACCAGTGCCTGCGGGATCAGGAACAGGGCGAAGGCGGCGACCCAGCCGCCCGACAACACCCCGGCGATGAACAGCGGCGTGCCGAGCACATAGCAGAGCGCGGGCAGCAGCGCATACCAGCGCCGGTCGCGCTGCCCCAGCCGGTCGCCGAGCGATCCGCCGAGCAGGATGCCCGCCACACCGCCGGTCAGCAGCAGCGCGCCGAAGAACTGCCCGGTCTGGACGAGGTCGAGGCCGAAGCTGCGCATCATCAGGCTGGGCAGCCAGAATGCCACGCCATAGCCGCACATCGACCCCGCCGCCGCGCCGAACGCCATCAGCCAGAAGCTGGGTTTGGCGGCGAGGATGCCGAAGACACGGCCGACGGGGATGCGGTCGGCGCTGGCGACGGCACGCGGCGGGTCCTTCACCAGCAGACGGAAGAAGGGCGCAATGACCAGCCCGGCGAGGCCTACGGTGTAGAAGGCGGTGCGCCATTCGACCGCCTGCGCGATATAGCCGCCGAGCAGCACGCCGCCCGCCGCCCCCAGCGGGATGCCGAGCGAATAGATGGCGAGCGCGCGGGCGCGGCGTTCGGGCGGAAAGGTGTCGGCGATCAGCGCATAGGACGGGGCGACGCCGCCCGCCTCCCCCACACCGACGCCGAGGCGGAACAGGAACATCTGGGTGAAGTTCTGCGCGGTGCCGCACAGCGCGGTGAAGGCGCTCCAGAGGCCGAGGCTGATCGTGATGACCCAGGTGCGGCTGGTGCGGTCGGCGATCAGCGCGAGGGGGATGGCGAGCGTCGAATAGAGCGCGGCGAAGGCAAGGCCGCCCAGCATCCCCATCTGCCCGTCGTCGAGGCCGAGGTCGCGCTGCACCGGCTGGGCGAGGATCGAGAGGATCTGCCGGTCGAGGAAGTTGAAGCTGTAGACCAGCAGCAACATGGCGAGGGTGATGCGGGGGTTTTTGGTCATCGGCGTCCTACAAATCCTCCCCGCTCCGCGGGGAGGGGGACCATGCGTAGCATGGTGGAGGGGGGTCGCCACCTCCACCAGCGTTGCGACAAGGGGACAGCCCCCTCCACCAGCTTCGCTGGTCCCCCTCCCCGTACCGGGGAGGATTAAAAGCGGACTTCGAACGTGGCGGTCGCGGTGCGGGGCGGGCCGTAATAGCCGATGATCGAGTTGCCGAAGAGCGCACCGGGGAAGTTGTAGCCGCCGACCCGATAGCGTTCGTCGGTCAGGTTGCGCAGCGCCATGCCGAGGCGATAGCGGCCATTGTCCGACAGCCAGTCGACCGAGGCGTTGACCAGCGCATAGCCGTCCTGATCGAGCGCGGGGGTCGGGATTTCGAACAGCGAATAGTCGCTGCGCAGCGTCACTTCGGGCGTGACCGACAGCGCGCCGCCCGCAAAGTCGGTCGAGGCGGTGAAGGACGCGGCGGCGGTGAATTCGGGCGTGTTCTGGAACACGCGCTGGTTCGATACGTCGACCGGGGTCGTGCCGCCGTTGATGAAGGTCAGGAATTCCTTGTAGTCGGCATTGGTGTAGCCGAACGACACCTGTGCCGAGAAATTGCGCGACGGGACCATCCGCCCCTCGATCTCCAGCCCGTAGATGTCGGCCTTGCCGGCATTGTCCACGAAGCTGGCGATGCCGCCATTGATGTTCGGCACCTGGATCGTGACCTGCTGGTCGGTGTAGCGCGAATAATAGCCGGCCATGTTCAGGAACAGGGTGCGGTCGAGGAACGCGCCCTTCATGCCGACTTCGTAGCTGGTGATCTTTTCAGGATCATAGCCATTGACGGTAGTGGGCGTGAACACGACGTCGCCGCGCATGTCGAACCCGCCCGATTTGAACCCCCTGCCCCATGACGCATACAGGTTCAGGTCCTTGCGCGGTTCGTAGCTGATCGAGACGCGCGGGGTGAACTGGTCGAAGCTGCGGTCGTTGGTGTAATTGGTGCGGATCAGCCCCGGTACCGCGTTCGCATTGCCGAAGCGGGGGGACCGGATTCCGGTATAGTTGCGGCGGAAGACGGTGCCGGTCTTGTCGTCCTTGGTATAGCGCAGGCCGCCCGAAATCTTCAGCTGGTCGGTCACGTCGAAGCTGATGTCGCCGAACGCGGCATAGCTTTTCGTCTTTACCTCGCCCGAGGTCAGCGTGGTCAGGTTGAGGCCGCCCAGCACC
>CAJYRU010000219.1 GCA_913777295.1 uncultured Sphingomonas sp.
CGCCCCGGCCTGCCCATCACCGCAAATTCATGCCCAGCCGCACGCCATAAGTGCGCGGCGGGTCGTAGTTCGCCGTGGTCGAACTCCACACCGTCACCAGCGTGTTCGGCACGCGGCTGTCCTCGACGTTGTTAACGAAGGCGGTGATCGAATAACGGTCGTCGGCGTCCTCGAACCGCAGGTTCAGGTCGGTCTTGGTATAGGCGTCGCGGCGGCTCTGCGCATAATTCTGCACGTCGCTATAGGTATGCGACTGGGCATAGAAATCGACGCTGGGGATCACCCGCCCGCTGCTGCCAAGATCGAAGGTGTGGGCATAGCTGAACCGTCCGCTCCACTCCGGCGCATTGGCCAGCCGGTTGCCCGACGCATCAAGGCTGAGGTTGGAGGGGAGCGGCCGGAAGCCGAACGCCGGGGCGAAGGCGTTGTAGTTGCCGCTCGCCGAGTTCAGATTGTCCGATGCGGTCGGGAAGGATTTGATCCGCGCGTCGAGGTACGACACATAGCCGCTGATGCGGTCGTTGGGCGTCGGGCGCAGGCTCGCCTCCAGCTCGATCCCGCGCAACCGTGCGGTGGCGGCGTTGGTGGTCACGGCCGATACCTGGTTGGTCAGCGGGTTCAGCACGATGCTGGAAACCTGCAGGTCCTTATATTCCATGTTGAAGCCGGTGGCGCTCAGGTACAGCTTGCCGCCCATCAACGTGGTGCGGACGCCCGCTTCGTAATTGGTCACGGTTTCCGGGCGATATTGCCGGAACTGCGGCGCGTTGCCGCTCGCCTCCAGCCCGCCGCCACGGAAGCCGGTGCTGACGGTCGCATAGACCAAAGTGGTCGGGCTAACCTCGTAATTCGCGCCGACCTTCCAGCTGATATTGTCGAACTTCGCTTCGGGCCGGTTAGTATCGTTCGACAGCGCGAAGACGAACGGGATGCCGGGACAGGTCGTGGCGGTGATGTTCTGCCGGTTGATCGTGTCGCCCGGGCAGACCAGTTCGATGTTGCGCGCGTTCACCTGTTCCCAGGTCGAACGGATGCCGCCGATGAGCTTCAGGCCGGGCAGGATTTCCAGCGTCCCCTGCCCGAACACCGCCTGCGACTTGGTGCCCTGCCCACGATAGCTGGTGACGACGTCGACGCCGCTGATCGTCGAGATGCCGGTGCCGGTCCCGGCAATCTTGGCGCCAATCAGGTTGTAGACGGTGTTGAACGGTGCGGGCGCGGTGTCGCCGGCGTGGAGCAGCCGCGTGCCCGAGGGCTGGCGATCCTGATACAGGAACCCGCCCAGCACGAGGTTAAGGATGCCGCGATCGTAATTGACGTCGACCTCGTGCGACCAGCTTTCGGTGCGGCGATCGATCGATTCCTGCGTGAACACGCCGGTCGCGGCGTCGATGCCGTCATTCTTCAGCAGCGTATAGCCCGACAGATAGGTCAGTGAGAGGCCATCGGCGACCTGCCACGCCAGCCGCGACCGTGCCGAATAATATTCGAGGTCCATGCGGTTGTCGCGAACCTGCGCCTGCCCGACGTTCAGCGCGTCGGTTTCGATCACCTGCCGCGGCCCGAAGGTACCGGCGGCCAGATTCCCCTGCGGATAAGTGTTGATGCTGGTCAGATAGCTGGCCGGGATCGTCCCTTCGTTCCGGCCATAGTTCAGCGACAGCCGCCACGTCACCGGCCCGACATCGAGCAGCGAGGTGACGCGCAGCCCCGACTGGTCGGTCTTCCCGTATCCGTGCCGCGCGCCGAAATTATCGTCCACCCCGTCATCGACCTGGCGATAGGCGGCGAAGCGCAACCGCCACGCATCGCTGACCGGCAGGTCGACCGCGGCCCGCGCGCGGACTTCGTTGAAGCGGCCGATCTGCAGGTCGGCGGTCACGCCGCGCGTCTTGCG
The DNA here is from genome assembly GCA_913777295.1 of uncultured Sphingomonas sp. Classification (GTDB taxonomy): domain Bacteria; phylum Pseudomonadota; class Alphaproteobacteria; order Sphingomonadales; family Sphingomonadaceae; genus Sphingomonas. The sequence goes on from CAJYRU010000219.1 coordinate 1,898, forward strand.
CGGGTCGGCGGTGTTGATGTTGACGACGCCGGCGGTGGCATTGCGGCCATAGACGGTGCCCTGCGGCCCGCGCAGCACCTCCACCGCGCCCAGATCGTACAGCCCGAACGACAGCGCCTGTGCCGAGGGTTCGTAGATGCCGTCGATCTGCGTCGCGACCGTCGAATAGCCGCTGAAGCTGTTGTTACTGCCGATGCCGCGCACCGCAAAGCCGTTGGCGCTCAGCTGCAGGTTGGGCACCGTCGTCGCCAGCGCGGAGGCGGAATCGACGCCCTGCCGGGTCAGCGCATCCTGCGACACGACGCTGATCGCGATCGGCGCGCGTGACAGGCGTTCGGACGTCTTCTGCCCCGTCACGATGATCTCGCCCACCGCGCTGTCGTCGCTGGCGGCGGTCGCGGTGACGGGATCGGCCGGCGGCGCGGCATCCTGTGCCCAGGCAGTCGCCGGCAACAATGCGGTTCCGGCCAGCAGCAACGTCCACGTACGCATAGGATCCTCCCGATTTTCGTCGTTGTTGCTCCGACGCGAACGGAAGGATCGCGCCCGTATCGCTGGGTCGCTAACGGTCGACCATGGGGCACCGCCCCCGGTTCCTCTCCCTACGTTGGCATCGTCCAACTGCAATGTTGCATAACTATAGCTTCAATCGTTTGCAAACGGAAGTTGCGAGCCACGAAAATTTCGCTATCGATCATAGCCAAGAGGCGGGCCGGGCGATGCGCTCCAACCCCCGCACGATCGATGGGAGAGTCGGATGGCAGTGGAACGGCGCGACATTCTGCGGGGTGCGGCATGGGCGGGGATCGGCGCGGCGCTGCCGGTCGGGGCCTGGGCGCAAACGACACCCCCACCGCTCGATCCGATCACGGCGGTCGCCCCCGAACTGCGCACCGCCGCGCGACAGATCCAGGCGATGGTCGCCGCGATGCCGCCGATCACCGAAGCCTATCGGACGATGCGCGCCGGCCCCCAGCCGCCGCCCGCGACCGACATTCCCCATGTCGAACGGCGCATTCCCGGCGCGCCCGGCCAGCCGCCGGTGACGATCTACGTCATCAACGCAAAGCCCGGCACCCGCCGCCCCGCGATCCTGCACACCCATGGCGGCGGCTATATCGTCGGATCGGCCAGCGGCTCGATCCTGCAATGCCAGGACTTGGCGCGGCAGCTCGACTGCGCGGTCGTCACCGTCGAATACCGGCTGGCCCCGGAAACCACCTATGTCGGGTCGGTCGCCGACAATCATGCGGCCCTGCTCTGGCTGCACGCCAATGCCGCCACGCTCGGCGTCGATCTGGCCCGGATCGCGGTGCTGGGCGAGAGCGCGGGCGGCGGTCATGCCGCGCTGCTGGCGCTGATGGCGCGCGACCGGCGCAGCGTGCCGCTTTGCGCGCAGGTGCTGATCTACCCGATGCTCGACGACCGTACCGGCAGCACGCGGACCGTCCCGCCGTTCATCGGCCGGATCGGCTGGGACGCGCCCGCCAACATCTTCGGCTGGAAATCCTTTCTGGGACAGGCGCCGGGCGGCGCATCGGTCCCCGCCGCCGGCGTGCCGGCGCGGGTGCGCGACCTGTCGGGCCTGCCGCCGACCTTTATCGGGGTCGGGTCGGTCGACCTGTTCGTCGACGAGGATGTCGACTACGCCCGCCGCCTGATCGCGGCGGGGGTGCCGACCGAACTGGTCGTAACGCCGGGCGCATTCCACGGCTTCGACGCGGTCGCCCCCGATACCGGGCTTGCCAAGCGCTTCACCGCCGCCAAGATCGCCGCGCTGCGCCGGGCCTTCGGAACGGACGGCGCAACGACATGATTCTTCGACAGGATATTGCCCATGGCTGCTCGCTCCCTGCCCCTTCGCGCCGCGTTGCTGCTCACACTCGGCCTGCTGCCGGGCGCCGTTTCCGCGCAGGGCGTCGTGGCTGAACGCCCCGCCCCGCCCGCCGCGTGGACCGACGCGCCGTTCGTACCGCTGTGGGCCGGCACCCCGCCGGGAGGCGGCTTTCGCGCCGTGCAGGTTCCGGCGGACAGCCCCGCTACCTTCCTGCGCAACATCCAGCAGCCCGGCCTGCGCCTGTTCCGTCCGGCGCGCGCCAACGGCGCGTCGGTGCTGGTCATTCCGGGCGGCGCATACGACTTCCTGTCGATCGGCAATGAAGGGGTCGACATTGCACAGCGGCTGAATGCGCTGGGCTATACCGTCTATGTCCTCGTCTATCGCCTGCCAGGCGAAGGCTGGGCCAACCGGTCGGACGCCCCGTTGCAGGATGCCCAGCGCGGGCTGCGCATGGTGCGTGCCGCTGCCACGAAGGACGGGCTGGACCCGCACCGGGTCGCGGTGCTGGGCTTTTCGGCGGGCGGGCATCTCGCCGCCACGCTGGAAACCGACTTCGCCCAATCCGTCTATCCCGCCCGCGACGCGACCGACCGGATCGACGCCCGGCCCGATGCCGCCGCGCTGATCTATCCGGTGATCGCCGCCCGCGCACCGTTCACCCACGCCCTGTCCGCCGAACGCCTGTTGGGGCCGAAACCCGATGCGGCGCTGGTCGCGCGTAGATCGCCCGCCGACCATGTGACGGCGACCACCCCGCCGACCTTCCTGCTGCACGCGATGGACGATGGCGCGGTCGTGCCCGACAACAGCCTGGCGATGATGGCCGCGCTGCGCCGCGCCGGCCGCCCGGTCGAGGCGCATTTCGCGGCGGAGGGCGGGCATGGCTTCGGCGTCGGCGCGCCGACCCTGCCGGTCGGCCACTGGGTCGAGGCGTTCGACCATTGGCTGCAGCGCAGCTTTGCCAAGGCCGGTTGACCTGCCCTTCGGTTTAGCTATGATAAATAGCAATAACGAAAGGGGATCGAGGATGCCGGATGCAACGGGCGATGGCGTGACGCGGCGCGCGATACTGGGCGCCTCCGCCGCGCTGGCCGGTTCGGCGGCGCTGCCGGCAATGGCGGCGACCACGCCCGAACGGCTGACCAGCATCGGTCTGACCTTCGCCTATGAAGCGATCGTGACACTGGGCAAGGCGGAGGAGGTCGGCGCGACCCCGATGGGCAAACGCATCCGCATCCCGATCACCGGCGGCCGCTTCGCCGGCCCGCGCATATCCGGCACGATCCTGCCCGAGGGGATGGACTGGCAACTCGTCCGCGCCGACGGGTCGACCGTTCTCGAAGCGGCGTATCTGATGCGCGAGGCCGACGGCACGCTGATCCACATCACCAATCGCGGGATCGTGTTCGATGGAAAGGTTCGCACGACCCCGGTGTTTGAAGTGCCGCTGGGCAAGCATCAATGGCTGAACCAGGGCAATTTCCTCGGCACGGTCGGCCCCGCCGATCCGGCGGACGGCGCGGCGGTGCGCATCACCGTCTATCAACTGGCATGACGATGGAGCGCAACGGGATGCAACGATCGATCACCCTCGCCGCGATCCTCGCCGGATCGGCACTGGCGGGTTGTGCGACCCCGGTGCCGCCGGTGGCCGCATCGCAGGGCACGGCACCGCAGGGCTGCGCCGCATTGATGGCGGGCGGGTGGAGCGATCCGTCGATGCGCATCCTGACCGCCGACGACCGCGCCGCCGGGATGGTCCTCGACATGGGGTTCGGGGCAAAGACCGCGCCCCTGCCCGCGCATTGCGAAGTGACCGGCGTCTTGCGCGAACGCACCGGGCAGGACGGACAGAAATATGCCATCCATTTCCGGATGCGACTGCCCGAACAATGGAACCGGCGCTTCCTGTTCCAGGGCGGCGGCGGCACCAATGGCGACATCGGATCGGCGATCGGTCCGCTGAACGCCGGGCAGACCGCACTGGCGCAGGGCTTTGCCGTCATCAGCCAGGATTCCGGCCACTCGAACGAAACCAACGCCGATCCGGCACGTGGCGGCGCGGTGGCGTTCGGCTTCGATGCGCAGGCGCGGGCCGATTACGGCCATGCCTCGCTGAAGGCCAGCTACGACGCCGCCCGCGCGATCCTGAAGCGGCGCTATGGCGGCGATCCGGCGCACAGCTATTTTGCGGGCTGTTCGAAGGGCGGGCAGGAAGGGATGGCCTTTGCCCAGCGCTATCCGGACGCGTTCGACGGCATCCTCGCCGCCGCGCCGGGCTTCGCCCTGCCCAAGGCGGCGATCGCCGAGGCGTGGGACACGCAAAGCTATGCCGCCCTCGTCCGCGCCCCCGGTGAGACGAGCGTACCCGTCGCCCGGCTGGCACAGGCATTCTCCAACGCCGACCTGCTGCTCGCGCGGCAGGCGGTACTGGCGGCGTGCGATGCGAAGGACGGCCTTGCCGACGGGCTGGTCGGCGCGTTCGCCCAATGCGGCACGGCCGAGGTCGTCCGCGAACTGCGCGCGCGCCAGTGCAGCGGGCAGAAGAATCAGAGCTGCCTTGCGCCGGCACAGATCGACGCGATGGTGCGCGGCTTCGGCGGTCCGCGCGACAGCCGGGGGCACGCCCTGTATGCCAGCTTCCCCTGGGATGCCGGCATGTCCGACAATGGCTGGCGCATCTGGAAGATGGGGCTGGAAACGCCCGCCGTTCCCGCGATCAACGCCGCGATGGGTGCACCGGCGCTGGCGACGATCTTTTCCACGCCGCCACGCGCACTGGGTCCGGGGCCGCAGGCGGGGATGGACTATGCCATGGCCTATGACTTCGACCGCGATCCCGCCGCGATCGACGCCACCGCGCCGGGCTTTCCGCGATCGGCATGGGCCGACATCGCCGCACGGTCGAGCGACCTGTCGGCCTTCCGTCGCCATGGCGGGCGGATGATCGTGCCGCACGGCGCATCCGATCCCGTCTTTTCGATCAACGACACCATCGCGTGGTGGAACGACGTGAACGGCCGGAACGGCGGACAGGCGGCATCGTTCGTCCGCGTCTTTCCGGTGCCGGGCATGGCGCATTGTTCGGGTGGCCCCGCCACCGACCAGTTCGACGGCCTGGGCGCGCTGGTCCGCTGGGTCGAACAGGGACAGGCTCCCGACCGGATCGAGGCGAGCGCCGGAGCGATGACGCCGTGGCCCGGCCGCACCCGCCCGCTTTGCCCCTATCCGCTCGTCGCACGCCCGGTGCCGGGGGCGACCGATACGGAAAAGGCCGCGGCCTTCACCTGCCAGAAGGCGTAACCAGCCCCCCTCATCGTCACTCCCGCAAAGGCGGGGGTCCATAGTCGCTGACGTCGCGCATTCAGCCGAAACGTCAGCGTCCATGGATCCCGCCTCCGCAGGAATGACGAACGCGCCGAAGGTTACACTTCCTCCGGCCAGTACAACCGCATCGGATTGTCGACCAACAGCTTGCGCTGCAATTCCTCGGTCGGCGCGATCGCCGGGATCACATCGACCAGCGCGCCGTCGTCGGGCAGCACGCTCTCCATATTGGGATGCGGCCAGTCGGTGCCCCACAATACCCGATCCGGATAGGCCGCGACCAAAGGCCGCACCGCCGCCACGAAATCGGCATAGGGCGGTCCGGCGGGGTCCAGCCGGTCGGGGCAGGTCACCTTGGTCCAAATGTCGTCGCGGCTGTCGAGCAGGCGGCGGAACGCGGTCATGTCCGCGCCGTCCGGCCCCTGGGTCACGTCGGGGCGGCCCATATGGTCGATCACCACCGGCACCGGGATCGCGTCGAGGAAGGGGCGCATCTCCTCCAGCAGGTCCGCCTCGAAATAGACGACGACATGCCAGCCCAGCCGCGCGATGCGCTGCGCGACGTTCAGGAACTTGTCCTTGGGCGCATCGTCGACCAGCCGCTTCAGGAAATTGAACCGCACCCCGCGAATGCCGCCGGCGTGCAGCGCGTCCAGCTCGGCATCGCTGATCGCCGGATCGACCACCGCCACGCCGCGACACGTTCCCTGCGACACGGCGATGGCGTGCAAGGTTGCACGGTTGTCGGTGCCGTGGCAGCTCGCCTGCACGATCACGTTGCGGCTGAACCCCAGCTTGGCCCTGAGCGCAAACAGCGCGTCCGGCCCGGCATCCTGCGGCAGGTACTTCGCCTTGGAACTGAACGGAAATTCCGCCTGCGGCCCGAATACATGGCAATGCGCATCGACCGCGCCCGGCGGCGGCACGAAGCGCGGCGTGGAGGGTTCCAGCGTCCAGCTGCGGATGCGTCCCTGTTCGTCCTTCACGCGAAAACCTCCCCATCCATCAACTTCCGCGCGGTCCGCAACATCCCCGCCTCGATCGGCCGACCATCCTCATCCAGCGTAACGACGCATTCGGTCACCCCGCTCGGATGCTCGACCCCCAGCGTCAGTTGCCGCTTCTGTGCCACCTTCGCCACCTTCGCGGCCGGTGACTCCGGGATCAGGCAGGCGGTCGCGACGCTGACCGCGCCCAGCACGCCGATCGACGCATGGACCCGGTGCGGGATCAACGACCGCACCGCGATCGCCCCGCCCTCCCCGGGGGCGGCCACCAGCATCATCTTGGGCACGGACTTGGCCGCCACGTCGCCAAGGTTCATCCGCGGCCCGGCCTGCAACCGGATCGCCTCGACCTTCGCCTTCATCGCGTCGTTCGCATCCAGCGTCTCGCGATCCTCATAGCCCGTAATTCCAACGTCTTGCGCCGCGATCACGACGCAGGGCATCCCGTTGTCGATCATCGTGACGGCCACGCCGTCGATCGTGTCGACGCCGTTCCCGGTCGGCAGCAGCGCCCCGCACGACGACCCCGCCGTATCGCGAAACGCCAGCGGCACCGGCGCGGCGGTGCCCGGCACGCCGCTGATCGCCGCATCGCCGGCATAGGTCACGCGCCCGCCCGGCGTCTGCACCGTCGCGACCGCCACCTGTCCGGTATTCTCCATGAAGATCGCGACCCGTGTCGTGCCGTCCTCCCCCGCGACCAGCCCGCGTTCGATCGCGAACGGCCCGACCCCCGCCAGGATGTTCCCGCAATTCTGCGCATCGGTCACGATCGCCTGGTCGACGAACACCTGCAAAAACAGATAGTCGACGTCCACGCCCTCCCGGCTGGAAGCCCCGACCACCGCGACCTTGCTGGTGAGCGGGTCCGCGCCGCCCATGCCGTCGATCTGCCGCGCATCCGGCGACCCCATGACCCGCAACAGGAACGCATCGCGTTCGGCGGGGTCCGCGGGCAGGTCGTCGCGCAGGAAATAGCCGCCCTTCGACGACCCCCCGCGCATCCACATGCAGCGTACACCGTCAGACATATTTCAGCCCCATCGCTTCGAGCCGCGGGCGCATGTCGTAAATGTCGAGGCCCAGTTCCCCGGCGGCCAGCCGCACGCGCTTGCCCTCTTCCGCCGCTTCGCGCGCACGGGCTTTGTCCAGCACTGCCGCCGCGTCGGCACGCTTCACCACGCAGACGCCATCGTCGTCGGCCACGATCACGTCGCCCGCCTCGATCGCCGCCCCGGCACAGACCACCGGCACATTGACCGACCCCAGCGTGTTCTTGACCGTCCCCTGCGCGAACACCGCCTTCGACCATACCGGAAAGCCCATCTGTGTCAGGTCGCGCACATCGCGCACGCCCGCGTCGATCACCAGCCCGCGACACCCGCGCGCCATCGCGCTGGTCGCCAGCAGGTCTCCGAAATAGCCGTCGATGCATGGGGATGTCGGCGCCAGCACCAGGATGTCGCCCGCCTGCAGCTGTTCGATCGCGACATGCACCATCCAGTTGTCGCCGGGTGCCGAGGAGATCGTCACCGCACTGCCCGCGATCCGCGCCCCGGAATAGATCGGCCGCAGCTGATGGCCCAGCAAGCCGATCCGCCCCTGCGCCTCATGCACCGTCGCCACCCCGGCGGACGCCAACCCGTCGATGACCGCCGGATCGGCCCGATCGATATGCTGTACGACGACGTTCATGGCGGCTCCTTCGCGTGGGCAAGTTGCCCCGTCCGTCCCGCGTCGGCCCGTGCTTTGCCAATCGATCTTGCGCGCCGTCGATAAGTTTTTGCTATATCCGCCGTCGTGAAGCCGTTCGATCTCAACCTGCGCCATCTGCGTGCCATCGGCCATATCCTGGCCGAGCGCAGCCTGAATCGCGCCGCGGACGCGGCCGGCCTGTCACAGCCCGCACTGACCCAGGGCCTCGGGAAGCTGGAGCGCCAGCTGGGCACCCGCCTGTTCGAACGCAATCCCGACGGCATGACCGCGACCGCCGCCGGACTGGCACTGGCCGAACGGACCGAGCGCGCCTTCGCCCTGCTCGCCGGGATCGGCCGGCGTGGCGGCAAGCGCGGCTTTGCGCGGCCCGACGCCCTGATGACCGCGACCCAGGCAGAGGCGTTCCTGCATTTCGCCGATGCCGGCGGCTTTGCGGGCGCGGCGGCGCGCAGCGGCCTGTCGCAACCCGCCATCCATCGCGCGGTGCGTGAATTGGAGGCGATCTGGGCGACGCCGCTGGCCGAACGGCGCGGGCGCGGCATGGTGCTGACCACCGCCGGGCGGGCACTGGCGCGTGGCGTGCGGCTGGCTGCGGGCGAGATCGCGGCAGGCATCGTCGAGGCGCGTGGCGATGCCGACGAAGGCGGACGGATCGCCATCGGCGCGATGCCGCTCAGCCGCGCGCTGCTATTGCCCCGTGCCCTTGCCCTGTTCCTGAACGATGCGCGCGGCACGGTGATCGACGTGGTGGAGGGATCTTGGCGCGAACTGATCGATCCGCTGCTCGATGGCGTGGTCGACCTGATGATCGGCGCATTGCGCAGCGACCCGCCGACCGGGCTGGATCAGGTGCCGCTGTTCACCGATCGGCTCGCCATTTTCGGGCGCGCCGGCCATCCGCTCGCGGGCAAGCCGGTCGATCTGGAGCAGCTTGCCACACAGCGCTGGGTCGTAGGGCCGATCGGCACGCCGCTGCGCCGCCATTGGGAGACGCTGTTCGCAGGCCACACGCTTCCCCCGGTCCCGGTCGAATGCGGGTCGGTGATGGTGATCCGCGGGCTGCTGGCGGAAAGCGACCTGCTGACGCTGCTGTCGCCCGACCAGGTCGCGCTGGAAGTCGATGCCGGGCTGCTGGCGCGGATCGGCCCCGACCTGATCGATACGGTGCGCACCATCGGCATCACCACCCGCAGCGGATGGCGTCCGACCGCCGGACAGGCGCGCCTGATCGCCCTGCTGCAACGCGCATCGGATGAAACCAGACTTCAGGAAAACCGATAAGACCCGGTGCTTTCCGATTGGCGTCATGGCGGCGTCCCCCGGTACGCCCGGAATATGGAAAGGATCATCGCCTCGATCGGGTTCGGCGAAGCAGGACAGGCGTTCGCCCGTCCCGGCATTCGCACCCATGATCGCAAGATCGCCGATCCGGCGACGCGTGGCGCCCTGCTGGATGCTTGCCGCGCCGCCGGTGTCGCGGGCTGCGATACGCCGCAGGAGGCACTGTCCGGCGCGCACGCGGTCTTTTCGCTGGTCACCGCCGATCAGGCGCTGCCCGCCGCGCAGGATTATGCCACGTACCTCACCTCCCAGGCCCTGTGGCTCGACATGAACAGCGTCGCGCCCGACACCAAGCGCGCAGCGGCGGAAGTGATCGCCGCCGCCGGTGGCCGGTACGTCGATGTCGCGGTGATGGCACCCGTTCTCCCCGCGCGGCTTGCCGTGCCGCTGCTGCTTTCGGGGCCGGATGCGCCAGAGGCGGAAGCGGTGTTGCGCGACCACGGCTTTACCAACGTCGCCATCGCCGGCCCGACCATCGGCGATGCCTCCTCGATCAAGATGATCCGGTCGGTGATGGTGAAGGGACTGGAGGCGTTGACCGCCGAATGCGCGCTCGCCGCCGAGCGTGCCGGCGTGCGCGAGGCGGTGATCGCCTCGCTCGACGCCAGCTGGAAGCCGCAGGGGTGGGAAAGCCGGATCGACTATAATCTCGACCGGATGATGGCGCACGGCCTACGCCGCGCCGCCGAAATGGAGGAGGTCGCGGTGACGCTGCAGGCGCTGGGCGTCGCCCCCGCCATGACGCGCGGGACGATCCGACGCCAGCGGGCGCTCGGCTCCCTTGGCCTGACGCCACCCGACGGCCTGACCGCCAAGCTCGCCCTTCTGGGAGACACGCAATGATTATCGACTGCCACGGCCATTATACCGTGCTGCCCAAGGCGCATGACGCTTGGCGCGAGGCGCAGGTGGCCGCGTTCCGGGCCGGTGAAACCGCCCCGCCCTATCCAGACATCAGCGACGCCGACATTCGCGAGACGATCGAGGCGAACCAGCTGCGGCTTATCCGGGAACGTGGCGCGGACCTGACGATCTTCTCGCCGCGCGCCTCCGCCATGGCACCGCATGTCGGGGATGAAGCCGTTGCCATCGAATGGGCGCGCCGCTGCAACGACCTGATCGCGCGCGTTGTCGGTCTGTTTCCCGAAACCTTCGTCGGCGTGTGCATGTTGCCGCAAAGCCCGCAGGCGGACATGACCGCCTCGATCGCCGAGCTGAAGCGATGTGTCACCGAACTGGGCTTTATCGGCTGCAACCTGAACCCCGATCCGGGCGGCGGCCATTTCACCCATCCGCCGCTGACCGACCGCTACTGGTATCCCTTTTACGAGGCGATGGTCGCGCTGGACGTGCCGGCGATGATCCATGTGTCGGGCAGCTGCAACCCGGCGATGCACGCGACCGGCGGCTATTATATCGCCGCCGACACCGTCGCCTTCATGCAGCTGCTGCAAGGCGACCTGTTCGCCGATTTCCCGACATTGAAGTTCATCATCCCCCATGGCGGCGGCGCGGTCCCCTATCACTGGGGGCGCTATCGCGGGCTGGCCGACATGCTGAAGAAGCCGGCGCTCGATACGCATCTGATGAAAAATATCTTCTTCGATACCTGCGTCTATCACCAGCCGGGCGTCGACCTGCTGTCGCAGGTGATCGACAACAAGAACATCCTGTTCGGCAGCGAGATGGTCGGCGCGGTACGCGGCATCGATCCGACGACGGGGCATTATTTCGACGACACCAAACGCTATGTCGACGCGCTGGACATCGGCGAGACGGACCGTGCCGCGATCTTTGCCGGCAACGCCCGCCGCGTCTTTCCGCGCCTCGATACGCTGTTGAAGGAGCGTGGCCTGTGAGCGAACCCAACGACATCCACGCCTATCTGGCGGAGTTCGAGGATATTCCCGGCACCCGCGTCTTCACTGCCGCGCGGGCACGGCAGGGCTATCACCTGAACCAGTTCGCGATGAGCCTGATGAAGCCGGAAAACCGCGAACGGTGGAAGGCGGATGAGGCTGCCTATCTCGCCGAATGGCCGCTCAGCGACGAACAGCGCGAGGCGGTGCTGTCGCGCGATTATAATCGCTGCCTCGAACTCGGCGGAAACATCTATTTCCTTGCCAAGCTGTTTTCGACCGATGGGCTGAGCTTCGTCCAGGCGGTCAGCACCATGACCGGCGTGTCGGTCGAGGAATATCAGGCGATGATGAACGCCGGCGGCCGTTCGCCGCAGGGCCTTCGTTCGAAAAAGGATCCGCGATAATGGCCCGCATCACTGCCGGCGTGGCGAGCAGCCACGTTCCCCTGCTGGGTGTCGCGCACGACATGCACAAGGAACGCGACGCCTATTTCGGCCCGATCTTCGCCGGATATGACTGGACCCGCGCGTGGGAAAAGGCCGAGAAGCCCGACGTCGTCATCCTGGTCTATAACGACCATGCGTCGGCGTTCGACATGAAGTTCATTCCGACCTTCGCGATCGGTTGCGGCGAACGCTATCGATCGGCCGACGAAGGCTGGGGACCGCGTCCGGTGCCCGATGTCCACGGCCATCCGGAACTGGCCTGGCACGTCGCGCAAAGCCTGATCCTCGACGAATTCGACATGACGATCATCAACGAGATGGACGTCGACCACGGGCTGACCGTGCCGCTGTCGATGATGTTCGGCGATGTGGCGGAATGGCCGTGCAAGGTCATCCCGCTGGCGGTCAACGTCGTCACCTATCCCCCGCCCTCGGGCAATCGCTGCTGGGCACTTGGCGAGGCGATCGCACGGGCCGTGGCCAGCTTTCCCGAGGACCTGAACGTACAGGTCTGGGGCACCGGCGGCATGAGCCACCAGTTGCAGGGCGCACGCGCCGGTCTGATCAACCGCGAATGGGATAACGACTTCCTCGACGGCATGATCGGCGACACCGACCGGCTGCGCCACATTCCGCACATCGAATATCTGCGCGAAACCGGGTCCGAAGGGATCGAGATGGTGATGTGGCTCATCATGCGCGGGGCGCTGGGCAAGCGCACCACGGCGCTGCACCGCCATTATCATGTTCCGTGCAGCAATACCGCGATCGGCCATCTGGTCCTGCGCCCCGACAACTAAGACATCCTCCCCTGCAGGGGAGAGGGAGAAACACATGAAAATCGCACTCGTCGGCGCCGGCGCTTTCGGCGAAAAGCATCTCGATGGCCTGAAGAATATCGATGGTGTTGAGGTCGTCTCGGTCGTCGGTCGCAATCTGGAACCGACCCGGGCGGTGGCCGAGCGATATGGGGTCGGCCATGCCACCACCGATCTGGCCGACGCGCTGGCGGTCCCCGGCCTCGACGCCGTGATCCTCTGCACACCGACGCAGATGCACGCCGCACAGGCGATCCAGTGCCTGGACGCGGGCAAGCATGTGCAGGTCGAAATTCCGCTCTGCGACAGCCTTGCCGATGGCGAGGCGGTACTGGCCAAGGCGCAGGAAACCGGCCTGACCGCGATGTGCGGCCATACCCGGCGGTTCAACCCCAGCCATCAATATGTCCATGACCGCATCGTGCGCGGCGAACTGCACCTGCAGCAGATGGACGTGCAGACCTATTTCTTCCGTCGCAAGAACATCAACGCCAAGGGGCAGCCGCGGTCGTGGACCGACCATCTGCTCTGGCATCATGCCGCGCATACCGTCGACCTCTTCGCCTATCAGGCGGGGCCGATCGTGCAGGCGAACGCGATCGAGGGGCCGCATCATCCCGACCTTGGCATCGCCATGGACATGTCGATCCAGCTGAAGGCGGAAAGCGGCGCGATCTGTACCCTGTCGCTGAGCTTCAACAATGACGGTCCGCTCGGCACCTTCTTCCGCTACATCGGCGACACCGGCACCTATATCGCCCGCTACGACGATCTGGTGACGGGCAAGGAAGAGCCGATCGACCTGTCCGGCGTGGCGGTGTCGTCGAACGGGATCGAGCTGCAGGACCGCGAATTCATCGCCGCGATCCGCGAAGGCCGCCAACCCAATGCCAGCGTCGCGCAGGTCATGCCCTGCTACCGCGTCCTCGACGCCCTCGACCGGCAGCTGGCGGCCGCGCGGTGAAGACCCCGGTCGTCATCATCGGCGCGGGTCCGTCGGGCCTGCTGCTCGGGCACATGCTCCGCGCGGAAGGTATCGACTGCATCGTCGTCGAACGCCAGTCGCCGGACTATGTGCTGGGCCGCATCCGTGCGGGTGTGCTGGAGTCGGTGACGACCGACATGATGGCGCGGCTCGGCCTCGACCGGCGCCTGCGTGCCGAGGGGCTGGTCGAGGAGGGCTTCAATCTCGCAACCGCCGACGAGCTGATCCGGATCGACATCAAGGCGCTGACCGGCAAGTATGTCACGGTGTACGGGCAGACCGAGGTTACCCGCGACCTGATGGACGCGGCGGCCGAACGCGGCCTGACCATCCTGTACGATGCGAAGGACGTGGCGCTGCACGACATCGACAGCGATGCGCCCTTCGTGACCTTTGCGAAGGACGGCGTAACCACCCGGATCGATGCGCAATTCATCATCGGCTGCGACGGCTTCCATGGTCCGTCGCGAAAGGCGATACCGGCCGCTGCGGTGCGCGAGTTCGAACGGGAATATCCGTTCGGCTGGCTCGGCATTCTCGCCGACGTCCCGCCCTGTCACCCGGAACTGATCTACGCCCATACCGATCGCGGTTTCGCGCTGGCATCGATGCGTTCGCCCACGCGCAGCCGCTATTACATCCAGGTGCCTCGGACCGAGCGGGTGGAGGACTGGGACGAAGCGCGCCTGTGGGACGAATTGTCCGAACGCTTCGATCCGCTTTCCGATCACGGCGTCACACGCGGGCCGGCGCTGGAAATGTCGATAGCGCCGCTGCGGTCCTATGTGTTCGAAACGATGCGGCATGGACGGCTGTTCCTGGCCGGCGACAGCGCGCATATCGTTCCGCCGACGGGAGCGAAGGGGTTGAACCTTGCGGCGTCGGATGTCTGGTATCTGTCCGAGGCGCTGGTCGCGTTTTTCCGTCGTGGCGATGAAGGCGGGCTGGCCGGATACGCGACGCGTGCGCTGTCGCGGATCTGGCAGGGCGAGCGTTTCAGCTGGTATTTGACGAAGCTGATGCACCGTTTTGCGGGGGATGGCGTGTTCGAACATCGGATGCAGGCATCGGAGCTGGCATATGTTGCGCGCTCGCGTGCGATGCAGACGGCAATTGCGGAGAATTATGTGGGTCTGCCGCTATGAGCTGCCCCCTTCTGAGTGGACCATCGACTATGACAGTCTGGACCAGGGAATGGACAACGAATGCCTTCGAAGAAGCACAAGCCGGAGGAGATCATCGGTAAGCTGCGTGAGGTGGAGATCGTGCTGGGCCAAGGCGGCACGACCGCCGAAGCGTGCCGGCGGATCGCGGTCAGCGAGCAGACCTACTATCGCTGGCGCAAGGAATATGGTGGCCTGAAGACGGACCAGGCGCGTCGGATGAAGGATCTGGAGAAGGAGAACGCCCGGCTGCG
>CAJYRU010000220.1 GCA_913777295.1 uncultured Sphingomonas sp.
ACTTCGTGATCCAGAACAGCGCCGATCAGCAGGCCATTTCGGCGCGCGGGTCATACAGCAACTGGCTGCCCGCCGTGGATGCCAAGATCGAGGTGATGGACAATCTGTTCGCGCGTGCTTCGTATAGCAAGACGATCTCGCGTGCGCCCTATGGCAACCTCTTCGCCTCGACCGGCGTCGGTGCGCCCGGGCGGCCGACCGCGATCGGCGGCATCGCGACGGGCTCGTCCAACAACACCGGCCTGCTGCCGCTGTCGTCGGACAATATCGACCTGTCGGTCGAATGGTATCCGCGCAAGGACGTCTTCCTGTCGGCGGGCTTCTTCGACAAGCGGGTGCACAACTTCATCGGCAATACGGTGGTGAACCGCAACCTCTTCGGCCTGCGCGACGCGACGTCGGGCCAGGCGGGCACCCGGTCCGGCACCGCCCGCCAGCAGCTGGCGAACACGTTCGGGGCGGACATCACCGACGTCAACCTGTTCACCTATACCGCGCTGCTCCAGCAGAATAACGGCAATGTCGCGGCGGCGAACGCGCAGTTCGCGGCCAATTACAACACGCAGAGCCGCGCGCTGAACCAGGGGTTCGTCGACTCGATCCTCAGCCAGGTCGACATCAGCCCGAATGCCAGCGATCCGCTGTTTAACTTCGCGGTGAACACGCCGATCAACAACCGCGACGCGCATATCTACGGCGTCGAACTGGCAGGCCAGTATTTCCTGGGCGAGACGGGCTTCGGCATTGCGGCCAGCTATACGCTCGTTCGCGGCAATATCGGCATCGACATCGCGGCCGATCCCAGCGTGAACACCTTTGCGCTGGTCGGCCTGTCCGACACCGCCAACGCCACGTTGATCTACGACAAGAACGGCATCTCGATGCGCCTGTCCTATAACTGGCGCGACAAGTTCCTCAGCGACATCAACCGTGGCGGCGACCGCAATCCGGTCTTCACCGCGCCCTATGGCCAGCTCGACCTGTCGATGAGCTTCGACCTGACGCCGCGCTTCGCGCTCGGCTTCGAGGCGATCAACCTGACCGAGGAGGGCGTCCAGACCTATGGCCGCGACCGGATGAACACCTGGTATCTGTCCGAAGGCTCCGCCCGCTATCTGATCGGCGCGCGGTATCGCTTCTGATTATGGAAACTCGGAAGGCCGCTGTCCCCTCCGCGGTCTTCCGGGTACATGGGGCGATCATGGCCGCACCTGTCCTGCTCAACAATATCGACCATCGCGACCTTCGGGTCGCGATCGGTCATCATGCGCGCTTCGGCGATGCGATTAACCAGACGCGTGTGTTCCCCGCCGAGTTCGAGGAGCTTCACCGCGAATACGCCATGTTGTTGCGGCGGGACGAAGGCGGGGCGCTCTATGCGACCGTCCTACTGGGCCTGGACCCGGACGAGAACCTGTTCCTGACGGGCGACCGATGGGAGGCCCGGTACATCCCGGCCACCCGGGCGCGCGGGCCGTTTTCGATCGGTCACGACGCCACGGGCGAGCCGATGGTCTTCATCGACCCCGAGCATCCGCGACTGACCGCCGATGGCATGCCTGTCTTTCGCGAACATGGCGGCAACGCGCCGCTGCTCGACCATGTCTCGGTCATGTTGCAACGCATTTATGAGGGGGTGCAGACCGAGCAGGCCATGTACGAGGCCTGGGCCGCGCTCGACCTGCTGACACCCGCCGTCCTGCAACTCGATCTGGACGAGGGGCGGCGGTACAATGTGCCGGATTGCCTGACGATCGACACGGCACGGCTGGCGGCGCTGGAGGCCGGGGCCTTGGGCGATCTCCATGCGCGCGACTATCTGCGCCCGGCGTTCTGGATCGCGTCCTCGCTGGGCAATCTGCGCCATCTGATCGACCGCAAGCTGAGCCGCGACGGACATGGCTGACCGCCTGCGCGCCGCGCGGCAGGCCCGCGAGATGACGGAAACGGGGGCGCCCGATCTGGCGGCGCTCATCGAAGGCAACGAGCCGGTCATCCTGCGGGGCTACGCCGCGCAATGGCCCTTGGTCCGGGCAGGACAGGTTTCCGCCCGTGCGGCCGCCGATTATCTCCTGCGCTTCGATCGTGGGCGACCGGTGACCGGCTATGTGGGGGACGCGGCGATAGGCGGGCGTTTCCACTATGACGAAACCGCCACCGGGCTGAATTTCCAGACAGAGACGCTGCCGCTGCGCGCGTTCCTGGCGCGGCTGCTGGACAAAGTCGACGGGCAGGGGGGACAGCCTGCGCTCTATATGGGGTCGACCGATCTCGACGCTTACTTGCCGGGTTTTCGCGGGGAGAATGATCTGGTTTCGTCCGACGGGCTGTTCGACCGTCACCCGCCGCTGGCCAGTATGTGGATCGGCAACCGGACCATCGCGTCGGCGCATTACGACATGGCGAACAATGCCGCCATCTGCGCCGTCGGTCGGCGCCGCTTCACCCTGTTTCCCCCCGATCAAATCGGCAATCTCTATCCCGGTCCGCTCGCCCCGACGCCGGGCGGGCAGGTGGTCAGTATGGTCGACTTCGCCAAGCCCGATCTCGATCGCTATCCCCGTTTTGCCGATGCCATGGATCAGGCGGTGGTGGCCGAACTCGAACCTGGTGATGTGCTGGTCTATCCGGCTTTGTGGTGGCACCATGTCGAGGCGCTGGAGGCATTCAACATCCTCGTCAATTATTGGTGGAACGCAGCGCCCGACTATCTCGACACGCCGATGGATAGCGTGATGCATGCGATGCTGTCGCTGCGCGATCGACCGGCTCCGGAGAAGCAGGCCTGGCGGGCGGTCTTCGACCATTATATCTTCGGCGACAGCGAAGCGGTCATCGCTCATCTGCCACCTGCGTCGCATGGCCCGCTCGCGCCGCTCGACGAAGCGATGGCGCGGCGGCTACGCGCCTATCTTCTGCAAAGGCTGAACCGATGAGCGATCCCTATCCGCCTACCCGCGTCGTTATCGCCGGGGGCGGGACGGCGGGGTGGCTCGCGGCAACGGCACTGGTGCGGCAGTTGGGGCCGCTGGTCGACGTCACGCTGATCGAATCCGACGAGATTGGTACGGTCGGCGTCGGCGAGTCTACCATCCCCACGGCGCGCAGCTTCCATGCCTTTCTAGGGATCGACGAGGCCGAATTCATGAAGGCGACCCAGGCGACCTTCAAGCTGGGTATCGCGTTCGAGAATTGGGGACCAGAGGACGCACGCTATTTCCATCCGTTTGGAACGATCGGCCGGTCGGTCGCGATCGCCGATTTTCAGCATTTCTGGCTCGAGGCCAAGCGTCACGGGCTCGGTGGTGCGTATACCAACTATTCGCTCGAGACGCGAGCGGCCGAGGCGAACCGGTTCGGGCGCGACGAGGCTGGCACCCTGGCCTATGCCTATCATCTCGATGCTACCGCCTATGCCCGCTTCCTGCGTGCTATCTCCGAATCGGCCGGGGTGCGCCGGGTCGAGGGGCGCATCGCCAAGGTCGAGCGCGATGGTGAGGGCGGCGCCATCGCGGCATTGCATCTGGCGTCGGGCAACCGGATCGAGGGGGACCTGTTCCTCGACTGCACCGGCTTTCGCGCGCTGCTGATCGAAGGCGCGCTGAAGACGGGCTTTGAGGATTGGAGCGAATGGCTGGCCTGCGACCGCGCGCTGGCGGTCCAGACCGAAGCCGTTTCGTCCCCGGTCCCCTATACCCGCGCCATCGCGCACCGGGCGGGTTGGCGCTGGCGCATCCCCCTTCAGACGCGGGTGGGCAACGGCCTGGTCTATTCCTCGGCCGACATGAGCGACGACGAGGCGACCGCTACCCTGCTGGCGGGGATCGAGGGTACGCCGCTATTCGCGCCGCGCGCCCTGCAATTCCGTGCGGGCATGCGTCGGCAGGCCTGGAGTGCCAATTGCGTGGCGCTGGGCTTGGCGGCCGGGTTTATCGAGCCGCTGGAGTCGACCAGCATCCATCTGGTCATGATCGCGGTGATGCGCCTGATCCAGGGTTTCCCGTTTCAAGGCGATGATTGCACGGCCCTACGGACGCGGTTCAATGCCCAGTCACGTCATGAATGGGAGCATATCCGCGACTTCATCATTCTGCATTATGCGCAGACAGGGCGGATAGACTCGGCGTTCTGGCAACGCCACTCGACGATGTCGGTGCCCGAGACGCTGGCGGAACGTATAGCGCTGTTCGTCGAAAGCGCAGGGGCCTGGCAGGGGCAGGACGATTTGTTCAAAATCGATTCCTGGGTGTCGGTCATGCTGGGCCAGGGGCTCATGCCCAAGGCCCATCACCGCATCCCGGGAATGCTCAGTCCACAAGCGCTGCGCGATTCGCTCAATGCCCTGGACCAGCAGCTTTCACGGCAGTTGCTGATAATCCCGGATCATCTCACGTTTATCACCAAGTATTGCGCGACACATACGCAAATGGACGCCTGCGCCGTTTTGGCTGACGCGCCTCTCTAAATTAACTTCCCTTACTTGCTGCCACCCATCGTAACTTTTGAAATGTATATGTAACGCATTGCCCTCGGCAATCCATCTGCAGCACCCGTTTATGAGCCAACCCGTTGCTGCTGCGAAAATTAGACATTAATGAATGTCGGAAGTTGGGGAGCAATTAGAGGGCGTTTTATGGCCGATTGTGGGTCAGTGCAGCAGCGAGCGGCTGAGCAGCTGATGTCTGAACCGTTTGATTGTGAGACCGCTTAGCGACGCTCGACTTGTTCGAGATCGTCAGACCGGCCGATCCGTATCCCGCTCCATCAAACGACGCATGGCGCTGACGATCTCGCGATGGTCGACCGGCTTCGGGTAAAACTCGGCCCGTTCGGGCAGTTCGACGCTTTCACGGGTAAAGTACGCCGCGGTCAGGATGATGTCGATCGGCGGCCAGCGCTTGCGGATCGCGGCCGCGATCTCGATCCCACTGCGACTGCGCGGCATGTCGAGGTCCATGTAGACCAGGCGGATGTCCAGGCGTTCTTCCAGGAGGCGGATGGCATCGGCACTGCTGAGCGCCTCCACCGCTTCGAACCCCGCCTTCTCGACCATGTCGATCGCGTCGAGCCGCAAGATCGGCTCGTCTTCGACCACCAGCACCGGCCATCGCTTAAGAGGTTGCGACTGTCCCATGTCCTACGCTTACGCCTTACGCTTCTTGTATCTGGTAAAGCGGAGCCGTGGCCCGCATCGTCAGGCCTTCCGCTTCATATCGAAGCTCAACGCCCCCCGAGCCGCTTAGACCCATGCGAATGATGCGCGAGCCGAAGCCCTTGCGCGTCGGTTCGACGGCCGGTGGACCGCCACGCTCGACCCAGCTCAGATCGAGCGCATCCTTGTCGCCGTCCCGATACACGGTCCAGGTGATCGCCACTGTTCCGTCCGCCACGCTCAGCGCCCCGTACTTGGCGGCGTTGGTCGCCAGT
>CAJYRU010000221.1 GCA_913777295.1 uncultured Sphingomonas sp.
TGCTGGTCGCGCGGAACGAGGATGCGCTGCGCGAGGCAGTCGAGGCGATCCGCCTGCGCGGCGGGAAGGCCGACCATATCGCCATCGACGTGACCGCCGCCGATGCGCCCGAACGGATCGGGGCAAAGGCGCGCGAGGTGTTCGGCGGGTTCGACAGCTGGGTCAATGATGCGGCGGTTGCGCTCTATGCCCGGTTGGCGGACACCAGCATCGACGAACAACGCCGTGTGTTCGACGTCGGCTATTTCGCGATGGTCGCCGCCTCGCTCTATGCCGCGCGCGAACTGACCGCGCGAGGCGGCGGGGCGATCATCAATATCGGGTCGATCCTGTCGGACCGATCGGTCCCAGTGCAGGGCGCATACAGCGCGATGAAGCACGCCGTGCAGGGCTTTACCGAAGCGTTCCGGATGGAGCTAGAGGCGGAGGGCAAGCCGGTGTCGGTGACGCTGGTCAAGCCATCGGCGATCGACACGCCCTATCCCGAACATGCCCGCAACCGGATGGACCAGCCGGCGCGCGTCCCCCCGGTCGTCTACGACCCCGATCTGGTGGCCAAGGCGATCTGCTTTGCCGCCGCGCATCAGAAGCGCGACCTGACCGTGGGCGGAACGGGGATGGCGATGACCAGGATGAGCAACCTGCTGCCGCGCAGCGCCGACCGCTTCATGGAAAAATTCTTCAAGGAAGAGGCGCAGACCACCGACACCCCGGCTACGCCGGGTGCGAAGGACAATCTGTTCCGCCCCCGCGCCGATGGTCGCGCCCGGTCGAACCAGGACCAGTATGTCCGCAAGCAGAGCCTGGCTTTGGAGGCGCAGATGCGGCCATGGACGACGGCGGCGGTGCTGGGCGGAATCGGCGTCGCGGCGGGCCTGTTGCTGTCGCTACGCGGATCGACGCCGCGGCGTGCGCCGGAGGGGCCGAAGCTGCTGCCACCGCCGCGCGGCTATCGGGGCGCAACTGCCGAAGCTGCGGCAACCAGTGAGGGTGACGTTTCGGGCGGACCCAATTTCTCGGAAAAGCCCGCCGGTGCGACGGTCGCTCCAAACGCGGCAGAGATCAGGGTCGCGCATCCCTGAAACAGGGTGCGCGGTCACAACCTTCAGCTACGTAACACCGCCGGAGGTCCGGGTACGGTCTTGGGGACCCTGATTGCACGCGGACCGCAAGCGCAGAAAAATGCCGCCTAGGCCCGGACACACTTATCAGGGGTAGGCTCGGGGGGTGCTGCTAGGTCGATATAGCAGGCCAGCGTCCCTCGCCCCTTATTCGCCCGGCCCGCGCATCAGCTTGCGGATAAAGCCGATCACCCCGGTCTGTCGCGACCGGCGCAAACGTTCGGCCGCGAGGATCGTCTGCACCTTGCGGAAGCAGTCCTCGACATCGTCATTGACCAGGACATAGTCATAGCCGTCCCAGTGGCTGACCTCGGCCGCCGCCCGGGCCATGCGGCCTTCGATTACATCGGCGCTGTCGGTATTGCGCGACACCAGCCGCTGGCGCAGCTCGGCCATCGATGGCGGGAGGATGAAGACGCGGACCACGTCGCCGCCCGCAATCTGGAACAGCTGCTGCGCGCCCTGCCAGTCGATGTCGAACAGCACGTCCTTGCCCGCGCTCAGCATCGCCTCGACCGCCGCGCGTGGTGTACCATAGCGGTTGCCGAACACATGCGCCCATTCGAGGAACTCATGGTCGGCGACCATGCGACGGAATTCCTCGAGGTCGACGAAATGATATTCCTTGCCGTCGGTTTCACCGGGGCGGGGACCCCGTGTGGTGGCCGACACGGACATCGACAGATCATCCTCCGCCGCCAGCAGCTTGCGCGCGATGGTCGATTTGCCCGCACCGGAGGGCGAAGACAGGACGAACAACACGCCGCGGCGCTTGAAGCCGTGGAGGTCGGAGTCTGGCAGATGGCTCATGGACCAGCCTATTCGCGCGGCCGGACGGACGGCGTCAAGGGGCGACCGCACAAAGCCGTCGCCCCCTGGCTGGTCCACGATGCCGTGGAGGTCTGTCGGGCCGGTCGCGGGAGGCCCGTCCGGCACCGGTCCGCGTCGCGGCGGACCGGGTACGCGTCAGTAGCTGCGTCGCATCTTGTCCAGCTTGCGACGATCATAGGCCTTCTTGGCCACATAGCCGCCGCCGAGGATCATGCCGACCGGCCCCATGCGACGCATCGCGCTGCCGGCCAGCCAGCCCATCGCGGCACCCTTGGCTCCGCCACGTCCATCGCGGCGATCCATCTCGCGCCCGACAAGCGCGCCGATAATGCGTCCGATCATGCTGCATCCTCCGTTTCGAAGAGTTGTTCCTTCAGTTCGGCCGCACCCCGCAAGACGGCCCAGCCGACAGCGTAGGTAATGGCCATGGGAACTACGACTTTCAGGACATTCGCAACGATGGCACCCTTGATCGCGCCATCGACACTCGAATCATCATCTCCGCTCATCTTGTCGATGGCGGTTCCGACCAGCGCTCCTATCGTCGTCGCACCCATTGCTGTCCTCGCTGAAGTTATACAGATACAGCGCAGGAACGGCCGGGATGTTCCCTGTCACCACATGACCATCCGAACGCAGTTGCCCGATCGCGGGCGCCAAAGTTCACAAAGTTCACACTTGCCGCGTTTTCGCGGTCTCGCGCACCTCCATCGTCAGACACGGGCAAACAGCAGCGAGGCACGATGCCCGAGCAGGCAGCATGGCAGCCGGTCATCGTGTAGGAAAGCGATCGGCGACGGCCGCTATCCGACCATCGTCTCCGGCCGGACCAGCCGGTCGAACGTCGCTGCGTCGACCAGACCCAGCGCCAGCCCCGCCTCGCGCAGGGTCAGCCCCTCGGCATGGGCGTGCTTGGCGATCTTTGCGGCATTGTCATAGCCGATCTCCGGCGCCAGCGCGGTAACCAGCATCAGGCTGCGCGCGACCAGTTCGTCGATGCGGGCGCGGTTCGGCTCGATCCCGTCGACGCAGCGTTCGGCAAAGCCCGCCATGCCGATCGACAGCAGGTCGATCGAGCGCAGCACCGCCGCGCCGATCAACGGCTTGAAGACGTTGAGTTCCAGATGCCCCTGCATCCCGCCGACCGTGACCGCGAAGTTGTTGCCCATCACCTGTGCCGCGACCATGGTCAGCATTTCGCACTGGGTCGGGTTGACCTTGCCCGGCATGATCGAACTGCCCGGTTCATTGGCCGGCAGGTCGAGCTCGCCAAGGCCCGACCGCGGCCCCGATCCCAGCAGGCGGATGTCGTTGGCGATCTTGGTCAGCGCGACCGCCAGCGTATTGAGCGTACCCGACAGCTGGACCAGCGGGTCGTTCGACGCCAGCGCCTCGAACTTGTTGGGGGCGGTGACGAAGGCGTGGCCGGTGATCGCGGCGACTTCGGCCGCGACGTCCTCCGCGAAACCCGGCGCGGCGTTCAGCCCGGTGCCGACCGCCGTCCCCCCTTGTGCCAGCCGCAACAGGTCGCCCTCCGCCGCCTGCAACCGGCGCTTCGCATCGCGCAACTGCGCGACATAGCCGGAAAATTCCTGTCCCAGCGTCAGCGGCGTCGCATCCTGCAAATGGGTGCGGCCGATCTTGACGATGGCGGTCCAGTCCCGCGCCTTTTTCTCCAGCGATCCGGCCAGCCGGTCGAGCGCGGGGAGCAGGTCACGATTCAGCGCCACCGCCGCCGCGATGTGCAACGCGGTCGGGAAGCTGTCGTTCGACGACTGACCCATGTTGACATGGTCGTTTGGATGAACCGGCACCTTGCCGCCGCGCGTGCCGGTCAGCGCTTCGTTGGCGCGCCCGGCGATCACTTCGTTGACGTTCATGTTCGACTGCGTGCCGCTGCCGGTCTGCCAGATCACCAGCGGGAACTGGTCGTCCAGTTTGCCCGCGATCACCTCACCTGCCGCCGCCTCGATCGCGTCGGCGATCTTTGCGTCGAGACCGTGCGCCCGGTTCACCCGCGCTGCCGCCTGTTTCACGATGGCCAGCGCATGGACGATGCCGATCGGCATCCGCTCGGCAGGCGGGAACGGGAAATTCTCGATCGATCGTTCGGTCTGCGCGCCCCAATAGGCGGCGGCGGGAACCTCGATCGCGCCGA
>CAJYRU010000222.1 GCA_913777295.1 uncultured Sphingomonas sp.
CTGCCGCGCCTGGTCGCGATCGGCGATCCCGAACTGGACGAGGGGATTGGCAGCTTTGCCGACCCGGCCGACCAGCAACCGATCCCGCCCGCGATCGACCCGCTGGCGCGACGGATGATCCTCGCGCGACTGGTGACCGAGGAACGCCAGCGCGCCGGCCGCCCGGTCGATGCGGCGGAGGCGGTGCGGCTGGCCGGCGATCTCGCCGCGACGCTCGACCAGCTGCTGGTCGAGGAGGTCGATCCGGCGCGGCTGCGCACCCTCGACCTCGACGAAACGCTATCGGCGCATTGGGAACGCTCGCTGGAGCTGTTCCGCATCGTGCTGGACCGCTGGCCCGGTGAACTGGCGGCGCTGGGACGGATCGACCTTGCCGACCGGCGGACGCGATTGCTCGGGCGGCTGGGCGCGCGCTGGGCGGTCGATCCGCCTAAGGGCTTCGTCTGTGCCGCGGGGATCGCGACCAACGCGCCGGCGATCGCCCGCATCCAGCGCTGCGTCGCGGGGCTTTCGCGCGGCATGGTGGTGCTGCCCGGCCTCGATCTGGCGATGGACGATGACGAATGGGCGTCGCTCGGCCCCCATGCGCCCGATCCCGTGACCGGCCGGCGCAAGCGGTCGATCGAGACACACCCGCAATATCACCTGAAGCTGCTGCTCGACCGGATGGGCGTCAACCGCCACGAATTTGTCCGCTGGCAGGCGGCGAGCGAGCATGACGCGACCCCGACGCGCAGCCGTGCCATTGCCACCGCGCTCAGCCCGGCCGAGCAGACCCATCACTGGATCGACGTCCCCGCCGCCGACCGTCGCCTGTCGGGCGTGCGGATGGTCGAGCTGGCGACCCCGGCCGAGGAAGCGCAGGCGATTGCCGTCGCGCTGCGCGAGGCGCTGGAGACGCCCGGCCGCACCGCCGCGCTGGTGACGCCCGACCGGATGCTGGCGCGGCGGGTGGCGGCGCACATGGCGCGCTGGGGCGTGAGCGTCGACGATTCCGCCGGGCAGCCGCTGTCGCTGCTGGCGCCGGGCACCTTGCTGCTGGCGCTGGTCGAGGCGGCGGCACAGGCGTTCGCGCCGGTCGCGCTACTGTCGCTGCTGAAACATCCGCTGGTGCAGAGTGGCGAGGCGGAACAGCGGGTCCAATGGCTCGACGGCGTCCGCCGGCTCGATCGCGCGCTCAGGGGGCCGCGTCCCGCGCCGGGGCTGGCGGGGATCGATCGGCATCTGCGCGAGGGCGAGCCGCGCGACGCGGCGATCCGCGCGGCGGCGGCGGGCTTCTGGGACATGACCTGCCCGCTGCTGCCCCCGCTGGCCGACATCTTCGCCGCCGGGCCGCAGCCGCTGGTCCGGCTGCTGACGGTGCTGCGCGAGACGGCGACGACGCTTGCCGGTGATGCGGCGTGGAGCCGGCCAGAGGGGCGCGCCGCCGCCGAACTCATCGCTGCGCTGGAGGAACAGGCAGCGATCGGCCCGCCGCTAATCGATCCGCGCGTGCTGCCGGCGTTGTTGCGCACGTTGCTGGACGAGGTGGCGGTGCGCCCGCCGCAAGGTGCGCATCCCCGCCTCGCGATTCTTGGTCTGCTGGAGGCGCGGTTGCAGACCGCCGACCTGATGATCCTTGGCGGCCTGAACGAAGGGGTGTGGCCGGCACTGCCGTCGCCCGATCCGTGGCTCGCCCCGCGCATCCGCGCCGACCTGGGCCTGCCGGGGCTGGAGCGGCGCATCGGCCTGGCAGCGCATGATTTCGCCGGGGCGATGGGCGCACCCGATGTCGTGCTGACCCGTGCCGCGCGCGATGCCACCGCGCCGACCATCGCATCGCGGCTATGGCTGCGGTTGCAGGCGCTGGACGACAATCTGGAACGCGCCGGGCATCTGCGCGACTGGGCACGGGCGATCGATCGGCCCGCCGCCTATGGCGCGGCGTCGCGCCCCGCGCCGCGCCCGCCGGTGGCACAGCGCCCGCGCCGCATCTCGGTGACCGAAGTCGACAAGCTGAAGGCCGACCCCTACGCCTTCTACGCGCGGCGGATGCTTCGCCTGTCGCCGATGGACGCGGTCGACGCCGATGCGACCGCCGCGTGGCGGGGGACGGCGGTGCATGGCGTGCTGGAACGCTGGGCGAAGGAGGACGGGCTGGACCCGGCGAAGCTGCGCCGTCGGTTGCAGGCATTGTCCGACGATCCGCGCACCCACCCGCTGCTGCGCGCGCTGTGGGTGCCACGCCTCAAGGAGGCGATCGACTGGGTCGCGGCGCTGACGCACGAAAAGCTGGCCGAGGGGCGCGACGTGGCGGCGGTCGAGTGCGACGGCGTGCTGGAGATTGCCGGGGTCGAATTGTCGGGCAAGGCCGACCGCATCGACCGCGCCGCCGACGGCACGCTGGCGATCATCGACTACAAGACCGGCAAGGCCCCCAGCGGCAAGGCGGTGGCCGCCGGCTACAGCCTGCAGCTTGGGCTGCTGGGTCTGATGGCGGAGCGTGGCTGCTTCGCGGGGGTGCGCGGGACGGCCGGCGCATTCGAATATTGGTCGCTCATCAAGGACAAGGACAGTTTCGGCAAGATGGTGACCCCGGTCAACGCCGACGGCACCGGCGGGCGGATCGCCACCGCAGAGTTCGTCGCCCTCGCCAAGCGCCATTTCGAAGAGGCGGTCGCCCGGTTCCTGACCGGGGACGAGGCGTTCGTCGCGAAGCTGGTGCCCGAATTTGCCCCCTATGCCGATTACGACCAGCTGATGCGCCGCGACGAATGGTATGGCCGTGAGTGAGGTCCGCGCGCTCCAGCGGCTGAAGAACGACCAGGCGGCGGCCAGCGACCCGCATCGCCATGTCTGGCTGTCGGCCTCCGCCGGGACCGGCAAGACGCACGTTCTGTCGGCGCGCGTGTTCCGCCTGTTGCTGCGCGGCGTCGATCCCGCCGCGATCCTGTGCCTGACCTTTACCAAGGCGGGGGCGGCGGAGATGGCCGAGCGCGTCGCCAGCCGGCTGGCGCGCTGGGTCCGCCTCGCCCCTGCGGACCTGAAGGCCGACCTGTTCGCACTGGGCGAGGATGTGAACGACGCGGCCCTGCTGGCGCGCGCCCGCACGCTGTTCGCCCGCGTCCTCGACGCGCCGGGCGGCGGCGTCCGCATCCAGACGATCCATGGCTTCTGCCAGAGCCTGCTCGCCGGTTTCCCGGTCGAGGCGGGGCTGGTGCCCGGCTTCCGCCCGCTGGAGGCACGCGAGGAAGCGGGCATGGCGCGCGAGGCGCTGGCCGAATTACTGGTCGAGGAACAGCGGACCGGTTCGACCCGGATCGGCGACGCCATCGCCGCCATGTCGCTGCGCATGGGGGAGGGGGCTGCCGAGAATTTCCTGCGCGAATGTGCCAAGCGGCCCCAGGCGATGGCCGAGCTGCCGAGCGGCATTCAGCCCTTCCTGCGCCGCGCGCTCGACCTGCCGTCGGGGCCGATCGACGAGATGCTGGCGGACGCGTGCAGCGACGACGAATTCGACTGCGACGCGCTCGAACGCCTCGCCGCCGCCAACCTCGCCTGGGGCACGCCGACCGGCAAGAAGACCCATGCCGCGATCCTCGGCTGGCTGGCAAATGCCCCGGTCGAACGCGGCGCGCGGCTGCGCGACATTCGCAAGATCTTCTTCACGACCGAAGATACGCTGCGCAAGGCGTCGCCCAAGCTGATCGCCGCCGAACCCGATCATGACGAACTGGCCGATGCGGTCGGGACCCGTGCGGGCGAGCTGATCGATCTGGCCGGGCGCATGGGCTATGCCGATGCGCTGGCCGACGCGCTGGAGGCCGGGCGTGCCTATGCCGATGCCTATGTCCGTGCCAAGCGTCGCGCCGGCGCGGTCGATTTCGACGACCTTATCCGCGAGACGCTGAACCTGCTGGCGCAACCGGGCATCGGCGATTGGGTCCGGTTCAAGCTCGACCAGAGCACCGAACATGTCCTGATCGACGAGGCGCAGGACACCAACCCGCAGCAATGGGCGATCGTCCGCTCGCTGGTGGAGGAATTCTTCAGCGGCGACGCGGTGCGCGCGGCGGGGATGCGGACTTTGTTCGTCGTCGGCGATTACAAACAGGCGATCTTCGGTTTCCAGGGCACCGACCCGATCTATTTCCGCGCGGCGCATGTCGATTTCGAACGCCGCGCGGCCCTTCCGGGCGAATATCATGGCGACGCGCGCGAACTCGACACGCTGTCGCTGACCCACAGCTTCCGCACGACGCGCCCGGTGCTGGAATTCGTCGACGCCGCCATCGCCGCCTTGCCCGAACCGGGGATGGGCATCGACGCGCCCGACACCCATGACAGCGAAGTGCCTGGCCCCGGCACCGTGACCCTGTGGGCACCGACCGTCGCGGAGGCGCCCGACGATGCCGAGGAAGGCTGGGTCGATGACGTCACCCGCAAGATCGCGGCAAAGATTGCCGAAAAAATTGCCGGCTGGATCGGCACGCTGCCGCTGGAATCCAAGGGGCGAATGCTCCAGCCCGGCGATATCATGGTGCTGGTCAAGCGGCGCGGCGACCTCGCCTCGCTGATCGTCGCGCGGCTCTATGCGGAGGGGGTGCCGGTGGCGGGCGTCGACCGGCTGCGGCTCGATGCGCCGCTGGCGGTCAAGGATCTGCTCGCCGCGATCCGCTTCGCGCTCCAGCCCGAGGATGACCTGAGTCTTGCCAGCCTGCTCGTCTCGCCGCTGATCGGCTGGACGCAGGAACAGTTGCTGGCCGGGGCGCTGCGCAAGGGCGGGAGCCTGTGGCGGCACCTGCGCCAGACGAACAGCGACGCGGTCGAGCCGCTGTCGCGCATCCTGCGCCGCGCCGATTTCGCCACGCCCTATCGCTTCCTCGAGGAACTGTTGTCCGGTGAACTCGACGGCCGCCGCAAGCTGATCGGCCGACTGGGCGAGGAGGCGCGCGATCCGATCGACGAACTGCTGAACGCCGCCTTGTCGTTCGAGGGACTGGCCACGCCGTCGCTGCAGCGCTTCGTCGAATGGTTCGACCGGGGTGAGGTGGAGATCAAGCGCGACGCGGGCGGTGCGGGCGGCGCGGTGCGGGTGATGACCGCGCACGGGTCGAAGGGGTTGCAGGCGCCGCTGGTGCTGCTGGCCGATGCCGCGATCGATCCGACCGGCAGCAAGCGTGACATCGTCTACTGGGCGCCCGACAGTCATGACGGCGCAGGTTTCCCGCTGTTCCGCCCGCGCCCGACCGAGCGCGGCACGCCGGTCGACGATGCCTTTGCCGCACGCGACCGAAGCGACCTCGAGGAGCATTGGCGCCTCTTCTATGTCGCGGCGACCCGTGCCGAGGAACGGCTGGTCATCGCCGGCGCGCCCAGCCCCAAGACCAAGGGCGTGCCGCCGCCGCTCAGCTGGTACAGTGCCGCCGCCGCCGCGTTCGATGCGCTGGGCGTGGCGGAGGGGGAGGGGGGCGACCGTGTCTTCACCGGCCTGACCCCGCAGCCCCCGGTCGCTGGCAAGGCGCACAAAGCGACCGGCCCGGCCGACACGACGGCGACGCCAGCCTGGCTGCGCGCCCCGGCCCCCGCCGAGGCCCGCCCGCCGCGTCCGCTCGCCCCGTCGGCCGTGGGTGAGGACGAGGTGTCCGACCCACCGCCCACCGCGACGATGCGCGCGGCGGCCGAGCGCGGGCGGCTGCTCCATCAGCTGTTCGAACGCCTGCCCGACCTGCCACGGGCCGAGCGCGCCGATGCCGCCGAACGCTGGCTGGCCGGCGCGGCGGGGGTGGAGGATGCAGCCTTGCGCCGCCGGGTGACGCGCGACGCGATGGCGGTGCTGGACAATCCGGACTTTGCCGACCTGTTCGGCCCCGACGCGCTGGCCGAGGCACCGATCGCTGCCGTGGTCGGGACGCAGGTCGTGGCCGGCACCGTCGACCGGCTGTGCATCGGCACGGACACGGTGCGCGTGGTCGATTTCAAGACCGGCCGCCGCGTGCCCGACGACGTGGCCGACATCCCGGTCTATCACCTACGCCAGATGGCGGCCTATGCCGCGGCGCTCCGCGTGATCTTTCCGGACCACCGTGTGGAGGCGGCACTGCTCTACACCGCCGGCCCGCGGATGTTCGTGCTGCCCGACACATTGCTCGACGCGCACAAGCCCGGCTTGGGGGCGGGGGAACAAAGCTTGCCCCGCGAAGCTTGAGGTGCCGACCCCCACGCCATAGATATTGCGAGACGTAAGGAGATACTCATGCCGACCAAGACCGTTACCGACGCCAGCTTTTCCGCCGACGTCCTGCAATCCGACAAGCCGGTGCTGGTCGATTTCTGGGCGGACTGGTGCGGCCCGTGCAAGATGATCGCTCCGGCGCTGGAAGAAATCGCTGACGAACTGGGCGACAAGGTGACGATCGCCAAGGTCGACATCATGGCCAACCCCGACACCGCCGGGTCGATGGGCGTCCAGTCGATCCCGCTGCTAAAGCTGTTCAAGAACGGCCAGCCGGTTGCCGACCTGCTCGGCGCGCGGCCTAAGAGCCAGCTGAAGGCGTGGCTCGAGGGTGAACTGGGCTGATGCTGCTGGCGGCACTGTTTTGGCAACAAGCGGTGCTGCCACCGGTCCGCCGGGCCGGATGTTTCCGGCAAGAGCTTCACGACGGGAATGTCGCCGTCGTTCCCGGGAAGGACCGGACCTGTGTTCCTTTAGGTCCGCCAGCAGTCATCGAGGGTATTTGGCTAAGGGCGTTCGAGGGATCGGAACTCCACGAAGGCGCGAAGGTCCGTTCCGAACTTCTCCCTAGTGCCAAGGCGCCGTGGCTCAACGCCGACGAGCCATTGAAGCCCTTCACGATACCGGCGCAAGGTGTCGATGTCCTCGCCGGTCGCCTCTATCGTGTACGGTTTGTCGGACGGCGATCCCTGGCGCAAAATCGTTCGCCGCTGGACGGCTTCGGCCATATGGGGGGCAGCCCCAGCCTCGTGCTGGTCGACGAGATGCTGTCGATCGAGGACCTGGGACCGCTCGCGCCGCCGAAATAGTGCCGCTCAGCTCCGGTAATCGGCGTTGATCGAAATATACCCGTGCGTCAGGTCGCAGGTCCACACCGTCGCGTGACCTTCGCCCAGATGCAGATCCACCCCGATCTCGACCTCCTGCCCCTTCAGATGCGCCGCCACCGGCGCTTCGTCATAACCTGAAACCGCCAGGCCCCCTTCGGCGACCTGCGTCGTGCCGAAGCGGATCGACAGCTTGTCGCGCTCGGCCGGTTCGCCCGCCTTGCCGACCGCCATGACGACGCGGCCCCAATTCGCGTCCTCGCCGGCGATCGCCGTCTTCACCAGCGGCGAATTGGCGATGCTCATCGCGATGCGATACGCGCTGCCGTCGCTCTCCGCGCCCTCGACGGTAATCGCGATGAACTTGGTCGCGCCCTCGCCATCACGCACCACCAGATGCGCCAGCTGCCGGCACAGGTCGTGCAGCGCCGCCGCGAACGCATCCGCGCCGTCGTCGTCGAACGCTGCGATCGGATCGTTCCCTGCCGCCCCGGTGGCGAAGGCCAGCACCGTGTCGCTGGTCGAGGTATCGCCATCGACCGTGATGCAGGAAAAGGTCCGCCGATTGGCCGCCTCCAGCGCGCTCTGCAGGAACGCCGGATCGACCGCCGCATCGGTGAAGATGAAGCCGAGCATCGTCGCCATGTCGGGCGCGATCATGCCCGACCCCTTGATGACGCCCGACAGCTTGACCGTGCGGTCGCCGACCTTCGCCGTCGTGAACGCGCCCTTGGTAAAGGTGTCGGTCGTACCGATCGTCTCGGCCACCGCTTCCCAGCCACAGGGTTCGGCGACGAACGCGGCGTCGAGGCCCGCTTCGGCCTTGTCGATCGGCAGCGGCACGCCGATCACGCCGGTCGAGGCGACGAAGACGTCGGACGGCTGGCAGTCCATCGCCTGTGCCGTACGCGCAGCGATCGCCTCGACGGCGGCGCGGCCCCGGTCGCCGGTGAAGGCGTTGGAATTGCCCGCATTGACAACCAATGCCCGCGCCCGGCCCAGCACCAGCGCGCGGCGGCACCATTCGACCTCGGGCGAGGGGCATTTGCTGTTGGTCAGCACCCCCGCGACCGCCGTCCCCTCGGTCAGCGTGACGAAGGTCAGGTCGCAGCGATCCCAATTCTTGTACCGCGCCCGCGCGACCCGCAGTGTCACGCCCCCGATCGGCGGCAGCGCGGGGAACGACGTGGCGAGCGGGGATACGGCAGTCGACATGGGCGCGGTGTCCGGTCTAGCCTGCACCGGATACGGGGCAGGGGATGGGTATGGGACGGTTCCTACGCATGGGCGCGGCGGTTGCAACGCTTTGTTGTGGGGGCGGGGCGTGGGGGCAGACGGGGCCGGTGCCGATCGACCCGGCCAGTTGGGTGACGAACGACGATTATCCTGCCGAGGCGCTGCAAAAGGGTTTGTTCGGTACGGTCGAAGTTGCGTTCGCCGTCGACGATATGGGGCGTGCGACGGCCTGCACCACAGTCAAATCCAGCGGCAGCGCGTTATTGGACAGCGCGACATGTGCTGCGATGATGCCGCGGGCACGGTTCGAGCCGGCACGCGATGCGAACGGGAAAGCGGTTGCCGGCACGTCGCCGCGACGGGTTCGCTGGCAAAATCCTGCCGATGCGCCACAACTACTGATACCCTACGCCAGCGTCAGCCGGATCACGGTCGGTGCCAACGGACAGGTTTCGAATTGCGAAACCCGGTTTGCGGGTGAGAAGGGTGTCCAGTTCGATGTTTGCGCACGCTATGGCGATGCATATCCGGCGGGCGACATCGTGAGGGGATATGGGCCGGGTGTGCTTACCTTCGCTCTTTCGCAGACGATCGAGGGAGCCTCGCCGCTCCCGAATGTGCCGACATCGGACATGCCACCGAACTGGACCAGTGAGGAACGGCTGGCGATCGACGCCGCGGGTATTGTCACGCAATGCCGCCTTGTCAGCTCCTCGCAAGGAACGACGGATTGCCCCGTGGGCGGTCGCTACCTGCCGCCGCCAGACGGAAAGCCGGTCCATATCGTCAAGACGACGTCCACCGCCTTCCAACCCGCCCAATAGCGCGGACCGGGTGGACGTCGGGCCACCCATTCCCTATGTCTCGCGCGACTGCGGCCGGGCATCCTGTCGCGAAACCATACCGTCTGGACGTATCGCTTGCGTTTGCTGCTGTTCCTCTCCGCGCTACTGACGGGCCTGACCGGCCTGCTCCCCGGCGTGGGAGTCGCGAATGCGCGGCAGGTGGCGCAGGCGCAGGTCGTCGCCGCACAGATCGCGGTCGCCGTGGTCGAGGCCGGATCGGTCGCGACCGCGCGCCCCGTACAGCCGTTGCTGCGTGATCCGCAGCCGCTGTTCCTGACGCCCGCGCCCCTGGTCGCGGTCCGCGCGCGCACGCTGCGCACCCACGAATAGCGCGCACTCTCGCTCTTCCGACCCCTTATTCCAGCGCAGCCGGCGAACGCATCGCGGCGCGCTTCCCGTAGTTTCAAGGAAATTCGCCCATGTTCGGTGGCCTCGCCAAATCGCTGTTCGGGTCG
>CAJYRU010000223.1 GCA_913777295.1 uncultured Sphingomonas sp.
TGCGGCGGCGATCCACCATCGGATGCTCAACCGGTCGAAAGGGTCGGCGGTGCAGGGGCCGCGGGTGCAGGCGGATCGCGTTCGCTATGCCGCGGCGGTACGGGCGTTGCTGGCCCATCCGAAGCTGACCGTGCTGGGCGGTGATACGGTTGCGCTGACTATGGCGGGGGATCGCGTCACTGGCGTCGAGCTGGCCGATGGCAGTCGGATAGCGGCGCGGACGATGGTGCTGGCGACGGGGACGTTCCTTGGCGGGACGATGTTCCGTGGGGACGAACGCGCGGTCGGCGGGCGGGTCGGCGAACGCGCGGCGACCCGGCTGGGGCAGCAGCTACGCGACCTGTCGCTGCCGATCGCACGATTGAAGACCGGCACCCCGCCGCGCCTCGACGGACGGACGATCGACTGGGCGGCGCTCCCCGAGCAGCCATCGGATGCGGATGTATGGACGATGTCGCCGCTGTCCGATCCGGCCCGGCGCCTGCCGCAGCTTGCCTGCGCCATTGCCCGCACGACGGCGGAGACGCATGACATCATCCGCGCCGGGCTGGATCGCTCGCCGTTGTTCAGCGGGTCGATCGAGGGGCGGGGGCCGCGCTATTGCCCGTCGATCGAGGACAAGGTGCATCGCTTCGGCGATCGCGACGGGCATCAGATATTCCTCGAGCCGGAAGGGCTGGATACGCATCTGGTCTATCCCAATGGCGTGTCGACCTCGCTGCCGACCGATGTCCAGCTGGCGATGCTGCGCAGCGTTGCCGGGCTGGAGCGGGTCGAGATCGTCACGCCGGGCTATGCCGTCGAATATGACTATATCGACCCCCGCGCGCTGTCGGCGACGCTGGGTCTTCGCGCGCTAGGCGGGCTGTACTTTGCCGGGCAGATCAACGGCACGACCGGCTATGAGGAAGCGGGCGGGCAGGGGCTGGTCGCCGGCGCCAATGCCGCCGGCGAAGCGCGGGGCCTCGATCCGCTGATCCTGTCGCGCGAGTCGAGCTATATCGGGGTGATGGTCGATGACTTGGTGCTGCAGGGCGTGTCGGAGCCGTATCGGATGATGACCGCGCGTGCCGAATATCGGCTGCGGCTGCGGTCGGACAATGCCGCGACGCGGCTGGGGGCGATGGGCGCCGCGGCGGGGTTGCTGTCGGCGGAGCGCCAGGCGTTCAATGCGGCACGCGACGAACGGCGTGTGAACCTGGCCGAGGCATTGGCGGCGCGGCATGTCGCGAATGCGCTGGCTGCGCGCGGCGCGCCGGTGAGCGGCACCGATACCCGCAGCGGTGGCGAGTGGCTGCTGGTGCCGGGCGTTACGCCGGACCATCTGGGGATCGAGCAGCGGGATGACGTGCTGGGCGAACTGATCGAGGATGCGCGCTACGCCCCCTATCTGGAGCGGCAGGCGGCCGAACTGGCGGCGGCGCGGGTGGATCATGTCGCGTTGCCGGCGAGCTTTGCCTATGGCGCGGTACCGGGACTGTCGAACGAGATGGTGGAACGGCTGACGCTGGCAGCGCCGGAAACGCTGGCGGCGGCGGGCCGTATTCAGGGGGTGACCCCCGCGGCGCTGGTCGCGATCCTGCTGCACCACCGCGGGGGCAAGCTGGCCGCATGACCGAACAGGACGCCCGCGACTGGATCGAACAGCGCTTCGGGGCGGAGCGTACCGGCCTGCTGGTACGCTTTGCCGAGCGGATCGTTGCCGAGACGGCGAACCAGAACCTGATCGCCGCGTCGACGATCGACCATATCTGGGAACGGCATCTGCTCGATTCCGCGCAACTGGTGCCGCTGGCCGAACCGGCGGGGGCGGGGGACTGGATCGACATCGGATCGGGGGCAGGCTTTCCCGGCATCGTTGCCGCGATCCTGACCGATCGCCGGGTCGTGCTGATCGAACCGCGGGCGCGGCGTGCGACATTGCTGGGGGAGATGGCCGCCGATCTCGGTCTATCGAACGTCGTCGTCCATCAGGCGAAGATCGAAAAGCTGCCGACCGATCGTCCGGCGGCGATCATCACCGCGCGCGCCGTTGCGCGATTAGCCGCGTTATTTGCGATCGGCCATCGGCATAGCGACTCTGATACGATATGGGTGTTGCCGAAGGGACGTTCCGCCGCCGAAGAGCTGACCGAGGCGAAGGCCGACTGGCGCGGGATGTTTCACGTGGAACATAGCATTACCGATCCGACATCGTCGATCGTGGTCGCCAGGGGAGTGCGCCAAGCATGATTTGCATTGCCATCGCGAACCAGAAGGGGGGCGTCGGCAAGACCACCACGGCGATCAACGTCGGCACCGCGCTCGCCGCGACCGGGCTGGAGGTGCTGATCCTCGACCTCGACCCGCAGGGCAATGCGTCGACCGGACTGGGCATCGGCCGTAACGATCGCGAGCATTCTACCTATGACCTGCTTGTCGGCGATTTGATGCTGAACGAGGCGGCGATCGCGACAAAGGTCCCGCGCCTGTCGATCGTGCCGGCGACGGTCGACCTGTCGGGTGCCGAGATCGAGCTGATCGAGTTCGATGTGCGTACGCACCGGCTGGACCGGGTGGTGGAGGCGAGCGGCGGGCGGTGGGACGTGATCCTGATCGACTGCCCGCCGTCGCTCGGTCTGCTGACCATTAACGCGATGGTAGCAAGCCATGCGCTGTTGGTGCCGCTCCAGTGCGAATTCTTTGCGCTGGAGGGCCTGAGCCAGTTGCTGAGTACCGTCGAGCGGATCCGCGGGCGGTTCAATCCGGGGCTGTCGATCCTGGGCGTGGTGTTGACGATGTACGACCGGCGCAACCGGCTGACCGATCAGGTGTCAGACGATGTGCGCGCGGTGTTGGGGAATGTGGTGTTCGATACGGTGATTCCGCGCAATGTCCGTCTGTCCGAGGCGCCGAGCCACGGGATGCCGGCATTGATCTATGATTATCGCTGTGCCGGGTCGGAGGCGTATATCGCGCTGGCTCGCGAAGTGATCGCCCGCCTGCCGTCGCTGGCGGAAGCGGCATGAGCGAACAGGCTGCACCGCGCCGCCCGCGCATGGGGGGACTGGGTCGGGGACTGAGTTCGCTGCTGGGCGAACCCGAAGGCGAAGGCTCGGCTGCGCGCGGTTCGACCCTGCCCAGCGGCGTGCGGCAGTTGCCGGTCACCGCCCTGTCGCCGCTGCCCGGACAGCCGCGGCGGTTCTTCGACGAATCGGCGCTGGACGAATTGGCGGAATCGATTGCGCACCGCGGCGTGATCCAGCCGATCGTGGTGCGCCCGCATGGCAAGGGGTATCAGATCGTCGCCGGGGAGCGGCGCTGGCGGGCGGCGCAGCGGGCGCGGCTGCACGAGGTGCCGGTGGTCGTACGCGACTTCACCGATGCCGAGACGATGGAAATCGCGCTGGTGGAGAATATCCAGCGTCGCGACCTGACCGCGATCGAGGAAGCCGAGGGCTATCGCAGGCTGATCGACGAATTCGGCCATACCCAGGAAGCGCTCGCCAATCTGGTCGCCAAGTCGCGCAGCCATGTGACGAACCTGCTCCGGCTGCTCGAACTGCCCAAGCCGATCCAGGACATGGTCGGCGACCAACGGCTGAGCATGGGTCATGCCCGTGCGCTGATCCACGTCCCCGGTGCTGAGACGATCGCGGAAAAGGTGGTCGCCAAGGGGCTGTCGGTCCGCGATGTCGAGCGGATGGCGCGACAGGCGCGCGATCCGGAGCCAAAGCGTGCGCGGACGGCCCGCGACCCGGCCATGTCGGGTGGCGGTGAGGATGGTGCGAGCGATGCCGATCTGCGCGCACTGGAACGACAGCTGGGTGATGTGCTGGGGCTGAAGATCCAGATCAACCATGGCGAACGGGGTGGATCGATCACGATCGGCTATTCGACGCTGGGCCAGCTCGACATGGTTTGCCAACGGTTAAGCGGCGAACGCATCTGATACGCAAAATTTACAGATAGTTGGGCAAGGTATGGATATGAACATGCCGATTCGCCCACCGCTGACCGGTGCATCCAGCGCCGGATCCGGCAACAACGTGCCCGTGATCGGCATCCTGCTGGACATTTCCGGCGCGTCGAGCCGGTTGCTGCTCGACATGCACGCGCTGTCGGCCTTTGCCATGGAACAGGGGCCGGACACCGAACCGGCGGGACAGGTCGGTTCGCTGGTCAAGCTGCAGATCGGCCGGACATGGGTCGTGGCCAGCATCCGATCGACCCGGCTGGCCGACGACGGGTCGAACCTGATCGCCGAAGTCGACCTGATGGGGGAGGGGTACGAACCCGAACCCGGACAGGGAATGCGGGGGTTCCGTCGCGGCGTGACGCGCTATCCGCTGCCCGGATCGGCGGTGCATCCGGTTTCGCGCGAGGCGCTGCGCCGCATCTATGCGATGCAGGACCGGCCACACATCACCATCGGCACCGTCCATATGGCACCCGATTTGCGGGCGGCCTTGTATGTCGATCCGCTGCTCGGCAAGCATTTCGCGCTGGTCGGATCGACCGGCACCGGCAAGTCGACCTCGGCCGCGCTGATCCTGCACCGGATCTGCGACTTCAGCCCGCATGGCCATATCGTCGTGATCGACCCGCATGGCGAATATGCCTCGGCATTCGCCGACAAGGGCGAGTTGCTCGATGCGTCGAACATGCAGCTGCCCTATTGGCTGCTCAACTTTCACGAACATTGCGAAATCCTGCTGACGTCCGAAGGATCGGCGCGCCAGATCGAAGCGGACATTCTGGGGCGCTGTATCCTGGCGGCAAAGGCCAAGAGCCGGCTGGCGCAGGAGATCCCACGCCTGACCGTCGATGCGCCGGTCCCGTATCTGCTGTCCGACCTGACCGCGATCCTGCAGGCCGAAATGACGCGGATGGACCGGGGCAGCGACAATGCCCCCTATCTGCGGCTGAAGGCGCGGCTGGAGGAGATCCGCGCCGATCCGCGTTACGCCTTCATGTTTTCGGGCATGTTGGTCGCCGACACGATGGCCGGGTTCCTGAAGCGGGTGTTCCGCCTGCCGGCACAGGGCAAGCCGATCTCGATCGTCGACGTGTCGGCGGTGCCGTCCGAAATCACTTCGGTCGTGGTCGCGGTCCTGTCGCGGCTGGTGTTCGACTTTGCGATCTGGTCTCGCGGAGAAACCCCCAAGCCGGTGCTGCTGGTCTGTGAGGAAGCGCATCGCTACGTCCCCAACGAGCGGGCCGGCGCGGGATCGTCGGCGGCCGGCATCCTCAGCCGGATCGCCAAGGAAGGCCGCAAATATGGCGTGTCGCTGGGCCTTATCACCCAGCGCCCGTCCGACCTGGCCGAAGGGGTCTTGTCGCAATGCGGCACGATCCTGACGATGCGGTTGAACAACGAACGCGATCAGGCGTTTGTCCGTGCGGCTATGCCCGAGGATGCGCGCGGGTTCCTCGACGCCATTCCGGCGCTCCGCAATCGCGAATGCATTGTTGTGGGGGAGGGGGTCGCGACCCCGATCCGGGTGTCGTTCGATCCGCTCGAACCGTCGCGCTGCCCGGCCTCCACCTCCCCGTCCTTCACTGAGATGTGGCAGCAGGAAGGTGGCGAGGACGCGATGATCGATCGCACCATCCGTCGTTGGCGCACGCAGGGGCGTTAAGCCGGTCGGGTTCGATTGAGAATTCGGGTACGGCGTTTCGACCCGGGTCGGCGCGTCGGCTTACCGCGCGCCGGCGCTCATCAATCGCGCAAAATGCTGGCGGAAGCGGGCGAGTTCGTCGCCCTGCAACTGCTGCACCGTCGCGAAGGCGACCGAGCGCGGATTGACCGGCACGCCGTTCTTCCACAATTCGTAATGGAGATGCGGGCCGGTCGACAGGCCGGTCGACCCGACATAGCCGATGACCTGCCCCTGCGACACGCGACTGCCGGCACCAACGATGATCCGGCTCATATGACCGTAGCCGGTGGCCAGGCCGCCGCCATGGTCGAGCTTCACGAAATTGCCATAGCCGCCGTGCCAGCCGGCGCTGACCACGCGACCATCGGTGGTGGCGCGGATCGGGCTGCCATAGGCGGCGGCGAAGTCCATGCCCTTGTGCAGCCGGCGGAAGCCCAGCACCGGATGGACCCGCCAGCCGAAATTGGAGGAGATGCGCGCCGCGACCGGCCACATCATCGTGCCCTTGCGCTCGCCCACGCCCTTCGGATCGAGCCATTCGACGCGGCTGCCATCCTGCCAGCGGACCAGGCGGACGTCGCGACGCCCGCTCAGTCCGGCATAGAGCAACTGGCCCAACTGCACTTCGCCGGTGGCGGCGCGCGCCTGCTCGACGATCAGGTCGAAGCTGTCGTCCTGACCCACCTGTCCCATGGGGACGAGGCCGGACACGGTGCGGATATAGGTTTCGACTGCCTTGGCCGGGGCGCCGGCGGCACGCGCGGCGCGGTACAGGCTGGCGCCGACCCGGCCGCGGATACGCAGCGGGCTGTGGTCGATCGCGATCGGCCGCGAATCGAGACGCAGCGTCTGACCGTCGCGGATGACGGCGAGTGCGAGATCGAACCGGGCACGAAAGGCGAGATGCTCGAGCGGGCGCGGCTGCGAAAGGCTGTCACGGCGGCCGAGCGTGATGTCGAGGCGCGTGCCGGGGGCTAGCTCGGCCGGATCGACCCGGCCGGCGACCATCGCGGCGACCTGCTGTGCCTCGTTCGCGCCGACGCCACTACGTTGCAGCGCGCTGGCGATACCGCTGCCCAGGGTCGCGGTCGCTTCGACGATCGGGCGTTCGGGGGTGTTGGCAAGCGGGACGACGCGCGCGGTGGCCGCCAGCCGCATTCCGCTGGTGCCGCCCAATGCGCTGGCCCCGAACGACAGGCTGCGGGCTTCGTCGAGTGCGGTACCGTCCAGTGGTGTGGGAACCGCGCTCAGGATCGGGCGGTCCCACGACGGCGACAATGCCCAGACCGCGGCGCACAAGGCGGTGCAGGTGGCAAGGCCGCGCCACCAGTCGCGCGACCCGATCGCCGCACCCAGATCGGGGGTCCAGTCGAACGATTCGATATGGCCGCGCCAAGTCGCGCTGCGCGTCGGCGCGGACTGGATCGGGGCACGACCGAAGCGCAATGCGCTGGTACCGCCTGCCAGTTCCAGTCCGTGATCGGTGCGCAGGAACACGCCCAGCCCCCAAAGATGGCCGCCCGACCCGGCCCAGTCCTCTCCCCCTGTGAAGCCAAATATTTAAAGTCAAATGAACCACGCCAGCGGCCGATGGGCGTGCGGCAGGGCGTGGCGCCGCTGCGACCGGGCGAAACCTTTGGCGGAACCCGCAAAACCCGTTGCACGCCGGCCCGCCAGCCCCGATGTTACCTGTGATGAGCCAGTTCGCGCGTAGCCCGGTCACGGCAGTGCTGGGGCCGACCAATACCGGCAAGACCTATCTCGCGATCGAGCGGATGTGCGGTCATGCCTCGGGCATGGTCGGCTTCCCCCTACGATTGCTGGCGCGGGAGAATTACGACCGCGTCGTCGCGATGAAGGGCGTGGAGAATGTCGCGCTGGTGACGGGCGAGGAACGCATCGTTCCGCCCAAGGCGCGCTGGTTCCTGTGTACCGCCGAATCGATGCCGCTGGAGCGGGAGACGGCGTTCGTCGCACTGGACGAGGCGCAGCTGGGCGCCGACCCCGAACGCGGCCATGTCTTTACCGATCGGCTGCTGCGCGCGCGGGGGCGCGAGGAAACCATGATCCTCGGATCGGACTCGCTGAAACCAATGGTGCGTGCGCTGGTGAAGGATGCCGAGATCATCTCGCGCCCGCGCTTCTCGACGCTCAACTATGCCGGCGCGCGCAAGCTGTCGCGCCTGCCGAAGCGGTCGGCGATCGTCGCCTTCTCTTCGGAAGAGGTTTATGCCGTTGCCGAAGCGATCCGCCGGATGCGCGGCGGCGCGGCGGTGGTGATGGGCGCGCTGTCCCCGCGCACCCGCAACGCGCAGGTCGCGATGTTCCAGTCGGGCGAGGTCGATTATCTGGTCGCGACCGATGCGATCGGCATGGGGCTGAACCTCGACGTCGCACATGTCGCCTTCGCCTCGCTGCGCAAGTTCGATGGCCGGCGGCAACGGCGGCTGACCGTCGCCGAAATGGCGCAGATCGCGGGGCGTGCCGGGCGGCATCATCGCGACGGGACGTTCGGCGCGCTGGTCGAGGAGGGACCGAACGCCTTCACGCCGGAGGAGGTGCTGGCGATCGAGGGGCATCATGTCCCGCCGCTCGAACGGCTCTATTGGCGCAGCGGCGAACCCGATTTTTCCAGCATCGATGCGCTGATCGAAAGCCTCGAGGCGCGGCCGAGCCATCCGGTGCTGACCGCCGCGCCCGAAGCGATCGACCTGATCGTCCTCAAGCGGCTGGCGGAGGAGGATTGGGTTCGGGCGCGGACCCGGTCGCCGATGATGGTACGGCGGCTATGGTCGGCCTGCGGTCTGCCAGACTTCCGCAAATTGGGGCCAGACCCCCACAGCCGCTTCGTCGGGCGGGTGTTCAGCCATCTGAGCGAAGGGGCCGGGCATATCCCGCACCAATGGTTCGCCGATGAACTGCAGCGGCTGGACCAGATGAACGGCGATGTCGAAACGATCGCCGGACGGATCGCGGCGGCACGCAGCTGGGCCTATATCGCCCACCGTGCCGACTGGCTGCTCGACCCCGAACATTGGGCGGCGCGGACGCGTGGCGTCGAGGAAAAGCTGTCCGACGCGTTGCACGACCGGCTGCGCCAGCGGTTCGTCGACCAGCGGACGACGGTGCTGCTGCGGCGGATCGGGGCGGGGGCGGCGGATCTGCCGGTCGATGTCGCCGCCGAGGGCGCGGTCAGCGTCGATGGCCATGCCCTGGGCAGGCTGACCGGGTTCCGGTTCGAGGTGTCGCCCGATACGCGGGTCGCCGACAAGCGACTGCTGATCGCCGCGGCGGAAAAGGGGCTGGCAAACGAATTGCGCAAGCGCGGCGCCGAGTTGATCGCCGCGGCCGATACCGAACTGGCACTGGCCGCCGAGCCGGGTGCCATTCCCGCAATTACGTGGAACGGGCTGACCGTCGCCACGCTGACCGGCGGCACGACGCTCGACCGGCCGGTGGTGACCCTCGATCGCAGCCTGCACGTCCTCGACCGCACGGCGCAGGGCGAGGTGCGTGAACGGCTGGCGCAGTGGGTTCAGAGCGATGTCGCCAGGCGGGCACCGACGCTGGGCGCGCTGGCTGCGCTGGCACGCGATCCCGCAGCCAGTGGATCGCTGCGCGCGGTGGCTGCGGCGCTGACCGAAGTCGGCGGGATCGCCCCGCGCGACGGGTTCGACGCGATGCTGGTGCCGCTGACCGGCGACGACCGGCGACGGCTGCGTAAGGCGGGGGTGGTGATCGGCGCGCTCGACCTGTTCGATGCACGGCTGTTCAAACCGGCGGCGGCGCGGTGGCGCGCGGCACTGCTGGCGGCGCGCGACGGCCATCCGGTCGAGGCGCTGGCACCGACCGGGGCAACGGTTTTGCCAGCGGGGCAGGGGGCATGGGGTTTTCGCCGTTTCGGGCCGCAGGCGGTTCGCGTCGACCTGATCGAGCGGCTGGCGCAGGCGGCGCATGACGCCCGCAAAGGCAACGCGCCGTTTGCCCCGGACCCTGCCCTTGCCATATCGATGGGGTTGAAGGGGGAGACGATCGCGCGGTTGATGGCCCAGCTGGGATTTCGGCCAAGCGCCCCGGCGGGGGACGTCCCGCAGTGGCGCTGGGCGCCTGCGCGGCGGCGTGCGGCGGTGCCGATGCCCCGACCGGTGGCGCGGCCGGGCAATGCCTTTGCCGCCTTGGCCGATCTGGGGTTCGATCGCTGATGGCGGCGCGCGCGCCGGAAGCCGTGCCGCAGATGCGGCTCGACATGTTCCTGTGGTATGCGCGCTTTGCCAAGACCCGCAGCGCGGCACAGGCGATCGCCGAGAAAGGCACGCTGCGGCTGGATGGCCGTCGGATCGAACGGGCGCATTGTCCGGTGCGGGTCGGCATGGTTATCGCCTTTCCGCAGGGCAACCAGGTGCATGTCCTGCGGGTGCAAGCGCTGCCGACCAGGCGTGGCCCACCCGCCGAAGCACAGACGCTGTACACGTTGCTGGAACCGAGTGGGTCCGGCCCCGTTGACGGGGGCGACGACCCGGCATAACGCGGGTCCGATCGATTTCTCGGAGTTTGGACGGACCCATGACCTACGTCGTCACCGACGCCTGCATCCGCTGCAAATATATGGACTGCGTCGAGGTGTGTCCGGTCGACTGCTTCTATGAGGGCGAGAACATGCTCGTCATCAATCCGAGCGAGTGCATCGACTGCGGCGTGTGCGAACCGGAATGCCCGGCCGAAGCGATCCTGCCCGACACCGAAAGCGGGCTTGAGCAGTGGCTGGAGCTGAACAACACCTATTCGGCGCAGTGGCCCAACGTCACCCGCAACGCCAACCAAACCCCGCCCGATGCCGACCAGTGGAAGGGCGTCGAGAACAAGATTGAGCATTTTTCCGCCGAACCCGGCGCGGGCGACTGATCAATCCAGCCACGTTCCACGTGAAACAGGACCGGGCCGCGACAGCGGTTCCGGTCATTTGGCTTTGCACTGGTAATTTTGTTGCCGGACTGCTATAATCCTCTGCGACGGCGGCAGTTTCATGCCCCGCCCGGAGATCACCTTTAGCAACGTCCCTTGTCGTTACCCTGTCGCCGCAAATACCCAGCGCTGGCAGGTGTCGATGCTTTCGGGACGGCGACCACGGAAAGGTTACCAATGGCTGCCAAGGCATTGTCCTTCGATGTCGGCGATTATGTCGTGTACCCCAAGCACGGTGTCGGCCGTGTGATCGAACTCCAGCG
The DNA here is from genome assembly GCA_913777295.1 of uncultured Sphingomonas sp. GTDB lineage: Bacteria > Pseudomonadota > Alphaproteobacteria > Sphingomonadales > Sphingomonadaceae > Sphingomonas. The sequence continues at coordinate 10,868 of CAJYRU010000223.1, forward strand.
CAGTGAGATCGCTGGAATGCAACTCGAACTCTATGTGCTGCGCTTTGAAAAGGAACGCATGACGCTGCGCGTTCCGACCAACAAGGCGGAGAGCGTCGGAATGCGCAAGCTGTCGTCGGACAAGACGATGCGCGAAGCGATGGAAACGCTGAAGGGCAAGCCCAAGGTCAAGCG
>CAJYRU010000224.1 GCA_913777295.1 uncultured Sphingomonas sp.
GGGCCGCTGTGGCAGCAGCCGTTGCAGCATGGCGCCGATCTGGTCGTCTATTCGCTGACCAAATATGCCGGCGGGCACAGCGATCTGGTCGCCGGCGGCGTGCTGGGGTCGAAGGCGCACATCAACACCATCCGTTCGATGCGCAACACCATCGGCACGATCTGCGACCCGAACACCGCATGGATGCTGCTGCGCTCGCTGGAGACGCTGGAGTTGCGCATGAGCCGCGCCGGCGAGAATGCCGAAAAGGTCTGCGCCTTCCTGCGCGACCATCCGAAGGTCGAGCGCGTCGGCTATCTCGGCTTCCTGAAGGACGCGAAGGGGATGGAGCGGCAGGCCGACATCTATGCCCGCCACTGCACCGGCGGCGGGTCGACCTTCTCACTGTACCTGAAGGGCGGCGAGCGCGAGGCGTTCGCCTTCCTCGACGCGCTGACCATCGCCAAGCTGGCGGTGAGCCTGGGCGGCACCGAAACGCTGGCCAGCCATCCGGCGGGGATGACGCACTTGTCGGTGCCCGATGCGCGCAAGACAGCGCTGGGCATCACCGACAACCTCGTGCGCATCTCGATCGGGGTCGAGGATGCCGACGATCTGATCGCCGATTTCGAACAGGCGCTGGCGGCCATATAGCTCCTCCCCGCTCGCGGGGAGGGGGACCGCCGCGAAGCGGTGGTGGAGGGGGTTGGCCACGCAACGCAGCGCTTGCGGACATCCCCCTCCACCAGCCTGCGGCTGGTCCCCCTCCCCGTGCCGGGGAGGATCAGTTCAACCGCCGATCCCTTCGATCACCTTGCCGGTGCCGCCGCAGTTCACGCACTCGCCACCCTCGATCGTGCCGCTGCCGCCACAACGCGGGCACACATCCTCGCCGGTCCCGGGCGTACCGGGCGCGGCATCGTCGCCGGGGTTCAGTGGTTCGACCATCATCTTTGCTCCCATGAAACCGCAACAACGGTCGACAGCGGGGGGAAGGTCCGGCATGACGGCTCGCCTTATGGCTCCCCGTTTCGCCTTCACCGTCACCGCCACGTCGGGCCGCGCTCGCACCGGCACCATTGCCATGCAGCGCGGTGAGATCCGCACGCCCGCCTTCATGCCGGTCGGCACCGCCGCTACCGTCAAGGCGATGAAGCCGCAGGACGTGCGTGCATCGGGTGCCGACATATTGCTCAGCAACACCTATCACCTGATGCTGCGCCCCAGTGCCGAGCGCGTGGCGCGGCTGGGCGGACTGCACAAATTCATGGGCTGGGACCGGCCGATCCTGACCGACAGTGGCGGGTACCAGGTGATGAGCCTGTCCGAACTGACCAAGCGGTCGGAGAACGGCGTCGAGTTCAAGAGCCACTTGGACGGCACGCGCCACCTGATGAGTCCCGAACGATCGATGGAGATCCAGCGGCTGCTCGGCTCCGACATCGTGATGGCGTTCGACGAACTGGTCCCGACCACCTCGACCCGCGAGGTGCAGGCCAAGGCGATGGAACGCTCGATGCGCTGGGCACGCCGCAGCCGCGCCGGATTCGATTCGGGCGAGGAGCACGCTTCGCACGCCGCGCTGTTCGGCATCCAGCAGGGCGCGCTCGACGAAGGCTTACGCAAGGCATCGGCAGATGCGCTGATCGACATCGGCTTTGACGGCTATGCGGTCGGCGGCCTTGCGGTGGGCGAGGGGCAGGAGGCGATGTTCGGCGTGCTGGACTATGCGCCGCAGCAGCTGCCGGTCGACAAGCCCCGCTATCTAATGGGGGTCGGCAAGCCCGACGACATCGTCGGCGCGGTCGAACGCGGCATCGACATGTTCGACTGCGTGCTGCCGACGCGGTCGGGCCGTACCGGACAGGCCTTTACCCGTTCAGGCCCGATCAACATCCGCAACGCCAAATTTGCCGAGGATCTGGGCCCGGTCGATCCCGACTGCGCCTGCCCGATATGCCACGGCCACAGCCGCGCCTATCTCCACCACCTCGTCCGTGCGGGCGAGATATTGGGGGCGATGCTGATGACCGAGCATAACCTGTATTTCTATCAGGCATTGATGGCCGACCTGCGCGCGGCGATCGCGAACGATACGCTGGCGGTGTTCGCCGACGATTTCCGGGCACGCTACAACGCCCCCAAGCATTGAACCCCGGCAAGAGGGAGAGGATCATGACCGACAAGACCGAACTGAACGAAGTGACCGCCGCCGCACAGGACATGAAGCGCGTCGCCGATGCCGCTGCCGACACGAAGCAGCCGTCCAAGGGGCAGGGCTGGCCGGTGGTGCCGATCAGCATCGGCATCGGATCGGCTGCCCTCGCCGCTGCGCTGCTCTACGCCAATTCGGGGCGCAAGAAGGGCTGATTTCTTCTCGTCATTCCCGCGACGGCGGGAATGACGAAACTTCCGACCTGCCCCTTCGTAACCGGCGATACGTTGACACTCCGACCCGATGCGGCCCACACCCTGCCGCATCATCCGTTCCGGAGAGTGTCCCCCATGCGTTTCGGCCTTGCGCTGCTGATCTCGACCGCCCTGCTGACCCCCGCTTATGCGCAGCAGCGCCCCGCCCCGCCGGCCCCCGTCGCCAGCGCGACCGTACCGCCCATCGCCTATACCGAACGTACCCTCGCCAACGGGCTGCGCGTCTATGCCATTCGCGACACGTCCAGTGCGAACGTGTCGGTGCAGGTGTGGTACGATGTCGGGTCGAAGGACGATCCCGCCGGGCGGTCCGGCTTCGCGCACATGTTCGAACATCTGATGTTCAAGGCGACGCGCAACCTGGTGCCCGAACAGCTCGACCGGCTGACCGAGGATGTCGGCGGGTACAACAATGCGTCGACCGCCGACGACTATACCAATTATTACGAGGTGGTGCCCGCCAACCACCTGCAGCGGCTGCTGTTCGCGGAGGCCGACCGGATGGCGACGTTGGTCGTCGATCCGAAGACCTTCGCCTCGGAACGTGAGGTCGTGAAGGAGGAACTGCGCAGCCGCATCCTCGCGCAACCCTATGGCAAGCTGTTCGGCCTGTACGCGCCGATGGTGTCGTACAGCCGCCACCCCTATGCCCGGCCCGGCATCGGATCGATCGCCGATCTCGACGCGGCAACGATCGACGATATCCGCGCCTTCCACGCGACCTATTACCGGCCCGACAATGCGGTGCTGGTCGTCGCGGGCAATTTCGACCCCGCGCAGCTGAACCGCTGGGTCGACCAGTATTTCGCGCCCATCGCCAAGCCCAACCGCCCGATCCCGCGCGTGACCGTCGACGAACCTGTCCGCCAGCAGCCGGTGACGAAGACGGTCTATGAGGCGAACACGCCACTGCCCGCGATCCTCATCAGCTATCCGCTGCCGCCGGCCAATCATCCCGATCAGGCGGCGCTGAAGGTCCTCGATGCGATCCTGTCGGGCGGCGACAATTCGCGCCTGCACCAGGCCTTGGTCTATCGCGACCAGATCGCGCAGGATGTCGGCGTACAGGTCGATGCGAAGCAGGGTCCGGGCACGCTGTCGCTCTATGCGATCCTCGCGGGCGGCAAGTCGGTGGCCGATGGCGAAGCGGCGCTGAAGCGCGAGGTCGCGCGCATCATCGCCACCCCGCCGACCGCCGCCGAACTGGCCGAGGCGAAGAACGAGATCACCACCGCCGAACTGCTCTCGCGGGAGACTGCCGAGGGCAAGGCGTCGGCACTGGCACAGGGCGTCATTGTCGAGCGCGATCCCAAGGCCGCCGACAAGGCGCTGGCCGCGATCGGCCGCGTAACGGCCGCCGATGTCCAGCGCGTCGCCCGGACGTGGCTCGCCGCCAACCGCGCCGCCACGGTCCGCTACCTGCCCGACACCGCCAAGCCGGCGAATGCGACCGGCGACACCATCGCGATCGCTAGCAGCGTCGTCACCGCGCCGCTGGCCGTGCCGCCGGGCATTGCGATCCACACGCCTGCGCCGGAGGGTCAGCGCATCCTGCCGCCCGCCCCCGCGGCGCCGGTACAGGTCGCGATCCCCGTGCCGGTCGAACGCCGCCTGCCCAACGGGATGCGCGTCGTGCTGGTCGAAAAGCGCGGGGTGCCGGTCGTCACCGCCGCACTGGTCGCGGGCGGCGGGGCGGCGGCCGATCCCGACAATCGCGCGGGCGTCGGCGAACTCACCGCCGGCCTGCTGACGCAGGGGACCAAGACCCGGTCTGCGACCGAGATCGCCCGCGCGGTCGAATCGCTGGGCGGCAGCATCGGCAGCGGTGCCAGCTGGGATTCGCAGAACGTCACGCTGACCGTCGGATCGGCGCAGATCGCGCCCGCGCTCGGCATCCTTGCCGATGTCGCGCGCAACCCGGTATTCGCGCAGGCGGAAATCGACCGGCTGCGCACGCGGACGATCGACGGGGTCAGCGTCGCGCTGACCGATCCGGGGCAGCTGTCCGCCCTCGTCGCCGACCGCGCGGTGTTCGGCGGCGCGCCCTATGGCCATCCGGCAAGCGGCACGCCGACCACGCTGAAGGCGATCACCCGCGCCGACATCACCACCGCCTATCAGCGCGCCTGGCAGCCGGAAATGGCGACGCTGGTGCTGGTCGGCGACATCACGCCCGACGCAGGAATGGCGCTGGCGACACAGCTGTTCGGCGACTGGCGCGGCCAGCCGGGTACGACGTCCGCGCCGGCTCCGCAGGTCGCCCCGCCTGCCCCCCGCGTGATCGTCGTCGACATGCCCGGTGCCGGACAGGCGGGCGTCGTCGTCGCACGACCCGGCATCGCCCGCAGCGATGCGGCCTATTTCCCTGCCGCCGTCGCCAATGCGACGCTGGGCGTCGGCTTTTCCTCGCGCCTGAATCAGGAAATCCGCATCAAGCGCGGCCTTGCCTATGGCGCCCGGTCGGAGCTGGACGCGCGGCGGAACGGCGGTGCGGTCGGCGCATCGACCCAGACCAAGAACCCGTCCGCGCCGGAGGTGGTGAAGATCATCACCGACGAGATGCGCCGCATGGGTGCCGAACCCGCCCCCGAAGCCGAACTGGCGACGCGCAAGGCGGTGCTGACCGGCAATTTCGGCCGCACGATCGAGCGGACCAGCGGCATTGCCGGCACGATCGTCACCTATGTGTCGGACGGAGTGCCGCTGGCGCGCATCGCGACCTTCCTCCCCGCGATCGAGGCGGTCGATCCGGCGGCGGTGCAGCAGGCGGCGGCCCGGGTCATGGACCCGAAGGCGGCGAGCATCGTCGTGGTCGGCGATGCGAAGCAGTTCCTCGAACCGCTCCGCGCCGCCTATCCGCAGCTGGTGGTGATCCCGGCGGCATCGGTCGATCTCAGCCGGGCCGATCTGGGCGTGAAGTGAGCCGCGCCGCCGTGGCGATGCGGGCACGGGCGCTGCTGGTCGCGCTGTCGCTGCTGCTGGCGATGCCGGCTGCAGCGGCCGACCTGATCGCGTTCTGGGACAGCCCACGCCATGGCGGCAACAGCTTCAACGTCACGCCGCCCAGCCTCGCCTATTTCAAGGCGCTGCGCGGCTATGGCGCGACCTGGGTCCGCCTGGCGCCCAGCAAGTGGCGGGGGGAGCGGCGCGATTTCCTGATCGGGGATGCCGACCGCTATACCGGCATCCCGGCGCAGGACCTGAAGACGCTGATCGCCGCGCTCGACCGCGCCCATGCGGCGGGGTTGAAGGTCGTGGTGACGCCGCTGTCGCTGCCCGGCGCGCGCTGGATCCAGCAGAATGGCGATCGCTATGACGGGCGGCTGTGGCGCGACAAGGGCTATTGGGCGCAGTCGGCGGCATTCTGGCGCGACCTCGCCCGCGCGCTCCGGGACCATCCGGCGGTCGCGGCGTACAACATCATCAACGAACCGACGCCGGAGCGCGACAACGGCCTTGCCGAACACGGGCCGCTGGCGGCGGCAAAGTCTTGGGCGGTGGCGAACCGCGATACCCCGCGCGACCTGCGCGCCTTCTACGCGACCGTGATCGCGGCGATCCGCGAGGTCGATCCGGTGACGCCGATCATGCTCGACACCGGCTGGTACGCCGCCGCCGACGCCTTCACCTGGGACGCGCTGCCCGACCACCGCCTGCTCTACGCGTTTCACATGTACGAGCCGTACGACCTGACCAGTATGCCCAATATCCGCCGCAAGCCGCCCTTGCCCTATCCCGGCACCACCGCGCAGGGCGAGCGATGGGACCGGGCGCGGGTCGATGCCTATCTGCGCCAGCCGATCGATTGGGCAAGGGCGCAGGGCGTGCCGGCGACGCGGATGGTCGCGGCGGAATTCGGCTGCGGGCGGCAATGGCCGTCCTGTCCCGCCTATCTAGACGATGTGCTGCGTCGCTTCGATGCCGATGGCATCCACTGGGCGTTCTACAGCTTTCGCGAGGACGAATGGGACGCGATGGATTACGAACTGGGCGCGGGGCCGGTACCGCCGGGCTATTGGAACCCTAAGCGTAACAACGACGCGGTCCGGCGCGGGCCGACGCCGGTGTTCGAACCGATCCGCCGCCGGCTGGCCGCCGGTCGCTGACGTCGTGCAGATCGGTGCAGCACCGCGCCGCATGATCGGGTAGAGCGCGCGCCATGCGGGGTCTTGCGAATCTGTCGCCACGGGCGAAGCTGGCCGGCGGGGTCGCAGCGTTGCTGCTCTGCGGCCTGCTCGCGCGTGTCGGCATGGCGGCGTTCGACCATCATGCGCCCGCGGCGGCACCATTGCCGGTCGTGGCGGGATATGAGGCGGACGACCATTTCCCCGGTGCCGCACTGTTGCTGCTGCATGCCCCCGCTCCGCGTGGCGAAACCGGGACGGCGCCGCTGCCCGCGATCCCCGTGCCCGACCATGTCGCCGCCGCCGATCTGGCCGACACCTCGATCCGCGCGGCGCAGCCCTTCGTCCTGCGCGGCAGCCAGCTCGACCGGGCGCGGGCGCTGCAATGCCTGACCACCGCCATCTATTACGAGGCGGGGAACGAACCCGACGATGGACAGCGGGCGGTGGCGCAGGTCGTGCTGAACCGCGTGCGCCATCCCGCCTTCCCCTCGACCGTATGCGGCGTGGTGTTTCAGGGGTCGGACCGGCCGGTGTGCCAGTTCAGCTTCGCCTGCGATGGCGCGATGGGACGGGTGCCGGCGCCGTCGGTCTGGCTGCGATCGCGCCGGGTCGCCGCCCGCGCGCTGTCGGGCGACGTGTTCGCGCCCGTCGGGCTGGCGACGCATTACCACACCTATGCCGTCACCCCGTCGTGGAACCGGGCGCTGGTGATGACCGGCGTGTTTGGCGCGCATTTCTTTCACCGGTGGAAGGGGTGGTGGGGCACGCCCGCCGCGTTCCGCGACCGCTATATCGGCATGGAGCCGATGCCGGGGCCGCTGCGTCCCCTGCCCCCGCCGCCGACGCTGGAGGAGGTGCCGGTCCCGACCGTGCCGCTGGTCGCGCCGACATTCGTCGCGCCGCCGACGCCGGTGGCCAGCGCGACACCGGCCGCCGCGCCGAAGGACACGCTGCCGCCGGAATCGCAGATCCTCGACCGGTGGAAGGATTCGGGCAAGCCGCTGCGGTAAGGCACACCCCTGCACCGCCCCCCGTGACTTTCCACCGCCAGCCTCCTACCTGAGCCGCAACCAACCGGAGTGTGCCCCCATGTCGCTGACCGTCGCCGTCCAGATGGACCCCCTTGCCGGCATCAACATCGCGGGCGATTCCACCTTTGCGCTGATGCTGTCGGCGCAGGCACGCGGCCACCGGCTGTTCCATTATGCGCCGGAGGACCTGAACCAGTCGGGCGACCGGGTGTGGACGGCGGCCCGCCCGGTCACGGTGCAGCGCGTCGTCGGCGATCATTTCGCGTTCGGCGATCCCGTCAGCCTCGATCTCGGCGAACAGGCCGATGTCGTGCTGATGCGGCAGGACCCGCCCTTCGACCTCGGCTATATCACCGCGACGCACCTGCTGGAGCGGATCAGCGACCGGACTTTGGTGGTCAACGACCCGGCATCGGTGCGCAACGCGCCCGAAAAGCTGTTCGTGCTGGATTATCAGCGCTTCATGCCGCCCACCCTCATCACCCGATCGGTCGAGGAGGCGCGCAAGTTCCTCGCCGAACATGGCTCGATCGTGGTCAAGCCGCTGCACGGCAATGGCGGCAAGGCGATCTTCAAGATCGACGCTGATGCGCAGAACCTGTCCTCGCTGATCGAGGTATTCAACACCGCCTACCGCGAACCGCATATGGTGCAGGCGTTCCTGCCCGCCGTGGCAAAGGGCGACAAGCGGATCGTGCTGGTCGACGGCGAGGTCGCGGGCGCGGTCAACCGCCTGCCGGGTGCGGGCGAAATCCGGTCGAACCTGGCGGTCGGCGGCACTGCGGCCAGGACCGAATTGACGGACAAGGAACGCGAAATCTGCGCGGCACTGGGGCCGGAGCTGAAGCGGCGCGGTCTGATCTTCGTCGGGATCGACGTGATCGGCGGCGAATGGCTGACGGAGATCAACGTGACCTCGCCGACCGGCATCGTCGCGATCGAGAAGTTCGACGGGACCGACGTCGCCGGCATGATCTGGGACGCGATCGAGGCGCGGGTGGCGGCGCGGTAACCACCGCCTCATTCATCACAAACGTCACCCCAGCGCAGGCTGGGGTCTCTCGCGGCTCCTGCCCCACGCTATCACGGGGAGACCCCAGCCTGCGCTGGGGTAACGTGTCTGGCGGGATGGGGCAACCGACACGCACGGCACGAAACCCCGCCCCGCACGTTCCCCATCCCCATGACGACCTTCATCCTCGATGCGATCGCGCGCGGCGGCTATCTCGGCATCTTCCTGCTGATGGCGCTGGAGAATGTGATCCCGGCGATCCCGTCGGAGGTCATCATGGGGCTGGGCGGCATGGCGGTCGCGCGCGGCGACATGGTGATGGTGCCGCTACTGCTGTGGGGCACCGCCGGGACCACGGCGGGCAATTATTTCTGGTACGCGGTCGGGCGGCGCTTCGGCTATCAGGGGCTGAAGCCGTTCGTCGA
>CAJYRU010000225.1 GCA_913777295.1 uncultured Sphingomonas sp.
CCTCATCACGAGGACAGGAGCAATCCCGATGCGAAAGATCATTCTGGCCGCACTGGCCGCCACCGTCGCCCTTCCCGCCGTCGCCACCCCGGCCATGGCCCAGTCGCGCCACGAACTGCGCCGCGACTGGCAGGACGTGCGCGAGGAGCGTCGCGAATATCGTCAGGCGCTGCGCCGCGGCGATCCGCGCGACATTCGTGAGGAACGCCGTGAGCTGGATCGCGCCCAGCGCAACTATCGCGAGACCCGGCGCAAGCGGGCGTGGGGACGCAATGACTGGCGCGCCTATCGCCAGGGGCACCGCAACGTCTATGCCCGCGGCAACTGGAACGCGCCGTTCCGCTATCAGACGTTCCGCCCGGGCCTCGCCATCGGTCGGCCCTTTTATGCGCAACGTTACTGGATCGCGCATCCGGGCCGCTATCGCCTGCCGCCGGCGCGCGTGAACCAGCGCTGGGTGCGGCATTACAACGATGTCCTGCTGGTCGATTACCGGCGCGGCCGGGTGATCGACGTGATCCGCAACTTCTACTGGTAACCCTCCGCGGTTCGGCCGCGCCGTCGATACGCTCGGCGCGGCCGGTGCGCGTGGCACCAGTCCCGAAAGGGGGATTAAGGACCGTTTTCGCCAACGTCCCGGCCCCCGACCGGTTCAACCGATCGGAAATAAAAAGTTACCGTCGCCACGTGTCGCGTCGGCGTTCGGCTTGTCTCTGCCCGCAGCCCCGTCGTAGATCATATCCGGGGCAGATACGGGGGATGGCATGGACGCGGTCATCGCGGGGATCGACGCAATCGCGCGCGAAACCATGTTGTTTGCCGCCGTCGGTTTCCTGATCGGCGGGCTGGACGATCTGGCGATCGACGGGGCGTTCCTGATCCGTGCGGTCCGGCGCTGGTGGCGGGCCGTTCCCGATGCCACGCTGGCCGATTTCCCGCGCGAAGGCTGTACCGGGCGGATCGCCGTGCTGGTGCCGGCATGGGACGAAGCCGCGGTGATCGGCGCGATGCTGCGCACGACGCTGGCCCGGTTCGACCATCCCGACTGGCGGCTCTATGTCGGCGCCTATCCCAACGACCGCGCGACAATCGCCGCGATCGTCGCGGTCGCGACCGGCGACAGCCGGGTGCGGCTGACGTTGACGCCGCTGCCCGGTCCGACGACTAAGGCGGATTGCCTGAACGCGCTGTGGCGGGCGGTCGTCGCCGACGGGCAGGACGAGGGGCGACCCTTTACCGCGATGGTGCTGCACGATGCCGAGGATGTGGTCCATCCCGGCGAATTGCGGGTGTATGACCACCTGTTGCGGCAGGCGGATACGGTGCAGGTCCCGGTGCTGCCGCTGGCCGATCCCGACTCCCGCTGGGTATCGGGCCATTATATCGATGAATTTGCCGAGGCGCATGGCCGGCAATTGCCGGTGCGCGGCGCATTGGGGGCCGAATTGCCGCTGGCCGGGGTCGGCTGTGCCATTTCGGCCGACATGCTGGCACGGATCGCCGAGCGGCGCGGCGGATTGCCGTTCGACGAGACCAGCTTGACCGAGGATTATGAGCTGGGCCTGACCGTCCGCGCGCTGGGCGGGCGGGGGGTGTTCGTGGCGGTGCGCGAGGTGCCGGGCGGACCGCCGGTGGCGGTGCGGGCCTATTTCCCCGCGCGGCTCGACGCCGCCGTCCGGCAGAAGGCACGCTGGATGACCGGCATCGCCCTGGCCGGATGGGACCGGATCGGGTGGCAGCCGGGCGGGGGGCTGCACGATCATTGGATGCGGATGCGGGACCGGCGGGCGATCCTGGCGATCCCGGTGCTGGCCGTCGCCTATCTCGCGCTGCTGGCATGGGGGCTGGGCGGGATGCTGCATGGTCTGCACGGCAGCAGCAGCGCGGCGATCGACCCGGCGTTGCAGCTGGTGCTGGCGATCAACCTGTGCCTGCTGGTGTGGCGGACCGCCATGCGCTGGGCATTGGTGCGGTACAGCTATGGCCGGGGAGAGGCGCTGCGATCGATCCCGAGGATGCTGGTCGGCAACCTCGTCGCGCTGCTGGCGGCGCGGCGCGCGATGGTGCGCTATGCCGCGGGCCTGCGCGGACGGCCGGTGCGGTGGGACAAGACCGCCCATCATTTCCCCGACATCGCCGCTTTGCCCGACGCATGACACCGGCGCGCGGACGCCCGTTGCGCTTTCTGGCGCTGGTCACGGTCGGCTGGATCGGGATGCGGGTCGCGCTGTTGTGGCCGGACGGGTTGCCGCCCGACCATTGGGTGCGGATCGTGGTGCCGACCGGGCAGGGGACGCCGCCGGTCGCGCAGGTGCCGGGCACGGCGAGGGTGGCGGTGCGGCACGCGACGCCGGCGCCCGCAGGTCACGCCGTTCGGGTGCCGTCGACCGCGCCGGTCGTCGCCGGGCTGGTCCGGGTGCCGGAACCGGCCGGGGCGGCCGATCCGGTACGGGTGCAGCTGGCGTTGCTGGCGCTTGTCGGGTTCGCGTCGGCGGAGCCGATCGGCACCGGGGCCGGGCCGATCCCTTCGCCGCCGGTGCTGCCCGAATCGGGACCGCGCCCGACCGTCAGCCTGTGGGCATTGGCGCGTCCCGGTGCGGCGACCGGGGGGCCGGTGCAGCTGGGCGGGGGTCAGGCCGGGATGCGGGTGCGGATGCCGGTGGTGGCGGACGGGCGGACGGCGATAGCGGCACGGGTCGCGGCACCGCTGGCCGGGCAGGGGCGCGAGGCGGCATTGGGCATCGAATGGCGCCCGCTTCCGGCCCCGGTAGTGATGGTCGTCGAACGGCGCGTCGCACTGGACAGCGGGCGGGGCGGCACCGGCATGGGGCTGATCGCCGGAATCGACCGGGCGCTGCGCGACGACGTGGCGGTCGAGGCCTATGGCCAGGCGGGGGCGATCGCGCGCGACGGAATCGAACCCTATGCCGATGGCGCCGCCCGGCTGCTGCACCCGGTCGGGACCATCGGGCGCAGCACGATCCGGCTGGGCGTCGGCGGATGGGCCGGGGCGCAGCGCGACGGCGCGCGGGTCGACATCGGGCCGTCCGCCGTGGCGACGGTGCCGGTCGGGCGGGGGAGGGTACGGCTGTCGCTCGACTGGCGGCAGCGCGTAGGAGGCAGTGCCGCGCCGGGATCGGGACCGGCGCTGACCCTCGGCAGCGACTTTTAAACGCCTTGCTGGCACGCTGGCGCCGAACGCGGTAACCGGAAGGGCCATGGACCTCTACCTCCCTATCGCCAACCTGTCGGTCAATGCGCTGGTCATCGTGCTGCTGGGCGGCGGGGTGGGGTTCCTGTCGGGCATGTTCGGGGTGGGCGGCGGGTTCCTGACCACGCCGTTGCTGATCTTCTATGGCATTCCGCCGACCGTCGCCGCCGCCTCCGCCGCCAGCCAGGTGACGGGGGCGAGCGTATCGGGGGTCTTCGCCCATCTGCGGCGCGACGGCGTGGATTTCCGCATGGGATGGGTGCTGGTCGCGGGCGGCGTGCTGGGGTCGGTGGCGGGGGCGGGGGTGTTCCGCCTGCTGCAGGCCAGCGGGCAGATCGATACCGTCATCGCCATCCTGTACGTCGTGATGCTGGGGTCGATCGGCGGACTGATGCTGAAGGAGGCGATCGGCGCCGTCCGCGTGCTGCGCGGGGCGATTCCGCCCCGGCCGGCGCGGCGGCGGCACCATCCGCTAGTCGCCGCGCTGCCCCTGCGCTGGCGATTCTATTCCTCCGGCCTGTATATCTCGCCGCTCGCGCCGCTGCTGCTGGGCTTTGCGACCGGGATGCTGACCGTGCTGCTGGGCGTCGGCGGCGGGTTCATCCTGGTGCCGGCGATGCTGTACCTGCTGGGCATGGGGACACGGGTGGTGGTCGGCACGTCGCTGTTCCAGATCCTGTTCGTCACCGCCGCGGCGACGATGGTCCATGCGCTGACGACCAAGGCGGTCGACATCGTGCTGGCGGTGCTGTTGCTGATCGGATCGGTAACGGGCGCGCAGATCGGCGCGCGGTTCGCGCAAAAGGCCAAGCCCGAATATCTGCGCCTTGCGCTGGCGATCATCGTGCTGGCGGTGGCGTTCCGCATGGCGCTGGGGCTGGGGTGGCGGCCCGACGACATCTATACGGTGCAGCCGGCATGAGGCGCGCGCTGGCCCTCGCGTTGCTGGCACCGCTCACGATGGGTGCGGCGGCACCGGTGCTGGTGCCCGATGTGTCGACGCGCGACGTGCAGATCGCCTATTCGTTCACCGGGGCGGAGTTGCTGCTGTTCGGGGCGATCCTCTATCCCGGCGGGCGGGTGCCGCAGGGCGACCGTCCGGCGGAGATCGTGGTGGTGGTCAAGGGACCGCCCGAATCGATCGTGGTACGCGAAAAGGAAAAGGTCGCCGGCATCTGGGTCAATGCCGACCGGATGCGCTATCGCTCTGCGCCGTCCTTCTACGCGATCGCATCGGCGCGACCGATCGAGCGGATGGTGGATGAGCGGACCCGGGCGATCTACGAACTGGGGCTGGACAGCCTGCAATTATCCCCTGCCGCCGGTACGTCGGCGGAGGATCAGGCGCGCTTTGCCAAGGGGTTCGTCGATCTGCGCGAACGCGCCGGGCTGTACCGCGAGACGCCGGGCGCGGTCGAGATTACCGACGACGTGCTGTACCGCGCGTCGATCACCATCCCGGCGCGCGTGCCGGTGGGCAGGTTCACCGCAGAAACCTTCCTGATCCGCGACGGGCGGGTGCTGGCGGCGGCGGTGCGCGACATCGAGATCCGCAAGTCGGGGTTCGAACGCTTCGTCGCGATCGCGGCGAACCAGGCGTCGGTGCTGTACGGGCTGGCGGCGGTGTTGCTGTCGGTCGGGTTCGGCTGGGCCGCCGGCGCGCTGTGGCGGCGCTTCTAGGCAACAACTCGGAGGGGTTCTCGACGGGCGCTTCTCGAGAGGCTTGGCGCTGCTCGAACCGAGCGGGAAGCTAGAATCCCTGGATCGCGTCGGGATCGACCGCGCCGATCAGGCGGCGGGCGGCGCGGCGGGCGAAGGCGAGGGTGCAGCGTTTGCGGACATGCGCGGGCAGGGGGGTGGTCGACGCCTCGCGCAGGATCGTCGCTTCGTAGCGGTCGGCGACGATGATTCCGGTGCGATCGGGCAGGAACGCCTCCCCCGACAGCGGCGTCACGTCGAATCCGGCCGGGACTGCCCAGAAATAGCGGTCGCACGAGGCGAGATAGTCAGTCCATTTGCCGTCCCCCAGCAGGTCGGCGCGCGACACCTTGATCTCCACGATCACGATCTGCCCCCGCGCATCGATCGCCATCAGATCGGCGCGCCGCCCGCCGTCGAGTGGGACTTCGGCCATCGCGGTCAGATCATGCGCCAGCAACATGCGCGTGACGCCGCGCGCAACCTCCGCCGCAATCAGCGGATGGGTGTCAGGGGCGAGGGGTTGGGCACCAAGGGCGATACTGGCCATTGGCGCAGTATAGGAACATTACACGAACAAGGGAAGCGTGTTGCGGCTCAGCGGTAGAAGATGTGGTTGCCGAGCGAGGCGACGCGGGTCTTGCCCCAGTTCGGGCTGACGCGGCGGGCATGGAAGAACAGCGCGCCCTTTGCCGGACTTTTCCACAGGTCGTCGCGGGCGATGCGGGCGATGGCAACGGCGGTCTTCCATGCCGGGCGGCTGGTGTCGACATCGGGCAGGCGACCGCCCTTCACGAACGAGAACTGGCTGCGCTGGGTCAGCACGCCGCAAGCCGAGGGCGGAAACCGGCCCGAGCTGGCGCGGTTGAGAATGACGTCGGCGACGGCCAGCTGGCCGGTCAGCGGCTCGCCCTTCGATTCATAATAGACGCCAATGGCAATGCAGTTAAGTTCTTCGTCGTCGATCGTGGCGGGCTGAGCCGCAACGGCGGCGGCGAGGGTTGCATAGTCGGCATCGTCGTCGGCGGTTTCGACCGCCGTGTCCGTGGCCGCAACCGGCTTTGCCGCGATGTCCTGTACGATTTCCTGTGGCGGGGCGAAGCGGACGGGAACCTTCGCGGGGGTCGACAGGTTGGTGACGGAACCGGGCGAGGCTTCCTCCGCCGATACGGTGGCGGGCAGTCCGGCGAACAGGGTCATGGCGGCAAGCACCACCATGGGGAAGCGCAGCTTCATGCGTCGTCACTAACTTGCGGTGAACCCGCGCCAGAACACGTTCCACGTGGAACGCTGGTGCCTGCCCCCCGACTGCGCGACCTGCCCAAACACGACCGGTTCAGCGCTTTTGTCCGATAGCCGGCGCTTAACGGTTCGCGAGTCGCGCGGTCAATCGGCCCACAGGGTTTCAGCGGCGAGCGGTTCGGCTGTTGCGACGATCGCCTCGACAACCCACAGATCGGGATCACGTTCGCGGCGCTGCTGCCAATAGGGGGTCAGGTCGCGTTCGGCCACCAGATCGGGTTTGCGATGGACGACCCGGCTGTTCCCGTCGAGATCGCGTTCGCGTTCCAGCAGGCGGGCCGTTCCGTCGCGATCGATTGCGAGCAGCAGGACGACGCCCGAGTCCCGGTCGCCGCGCGCCAGCACCATCGCGCTACCCCCGGCTGCCTCGACCGCGCGCGTGAAGGCGTTGACGCGAAGCGCCGTCGGCCAGTCGTTCACTGCGCGGAATAGCCGGGCAGGGTGGCGAGCGGGATGCGGCTCTTCATGAAGGTACCGGTGCCGCGCGCCGCTTCCTCGCCCTCGCCATCGATCAGATGCGCATCGGCGATGAAGACGCGCCGCCGGCCCGATACCCAGCGCCCTTCGGCAATCACCCGCCCTGGTCCGAGCGGCCGTTGCAGCAGCAGGTTGAACGCGGTGGTCAGCAGGAAACGATCGGTCACCAGGCTGTTGGCGGCGTAGAAGGCGGCGTCGTCGAGCATCTTGAAATAGGTCGTGCCATGCGCCGCACCGGCGGCATGGAAATGGCGTTCGTCGATGGTGAAATGGATGCGCGCGACGCCGGCCTCGACGATTTCCAGCCGGGAATCGAACAGGCGGTTGATCGGGGCGGCGGCATACAGCGCCTCCAAAGCCCGGAAATGCGCCGCTTCGCCCGCCGGCACGTCAGGCTGCGTCACGTGCCTCGACGCCCGACAACAGCGCATAGAGCGCGTCGGCCGACCCCGCGCCGCGCAATTTCGCGCGGAAGGCCGCATCGCGCAGCGCACGCGACACCCGCGCCAATGCTTTCAGATGATCGCTGCCCGCCTGTCGGGGCGAAAACAGCGCAAAGACCAGATCGACCGGCAGTTCGTCGACCGCGCCGAAATCGATCGGGCGGTTCAGCCGGACGAAGACGCCGAACACCCCCGCGGGACGATCGATCCGCATATGGGGAATGGCGATACCGCCGCCAAAGGCGGTGGTGCCGAGCTTCTCGCGATCGGCCATGCCATCGGCGAGCAGCTTCGCATCAACCCCCGCCGCATCCTGTGCGACGGAGGCGATATAGGCGAACAGCGCCTTGCGGGTGCTGGCGGAAGCATCCGCCAGCACCGTTTCAGGCGTCACGAGATCATGGAAATCGTACAAATCAGGCCGCGCGATTGGGTTCGACCCAGCCGATCGTCCCGTCATGGCGGCGATAGACCATGTTGAACGACCCGGTGCCGCTGTTCTTGAACAGCAGGGCGTTGGTATTGCGCAGATCGAGCATCATCACCGCGTCGGACACGCTGGCATCGGGCACGTCGACCCGGGTTTCGGCGATGATGAGGGGCGCGTCGGCGACCTCTTCCTCTTCCTGCTCGGCGCCGCCGAACACGGTGTAGCCGGCATTGTCGAAGCCATTGTCATAGCCGCCGGCCTCGTTCATCGCGACGACCTGTGCCGCGTTGCGATCCTTCAGGCGGCGGGTGTAGCGGCGCAGCTGCTTTTCGATCTTGTCGGCGGCACCGACGAACGCGCCCTGTGCTTCCTGTCCGGTGTTGTGGCCCTTGAGAACCAGGCCCTGGGTCACATGGCAGACGATGTCGCACACGAAGCCATTGTCATGCGGCCCCTTGCTGAAGGTCGCGGTCGCCGAAATCGCGCGCTGGAAATATTTGTCGGCGATGCCCTGGAGTCGCTCCTGGACCATCACCTTCAGCGCGTCCCCGGTGTCGACCTGGTGCCCCGAAACCCGGATGTCCATGTAATCCTCCGTCATTGTGAAATCGTGAGAGCCGCTCAAAGCGGGTGTTGTCAACGCCTCAGGTCGGCGACTGGC
>CAJYRU010000226.1 GCA_913777295.1 uncultured Sphingomonas sp.
CCTATGCCCATACCAACTATGCCCGCAATCTGGTCGGCAGCGACGCGGGCGAGCCGCTCAGCAACGCGCTGTTCCTGCTGCCCGGCAGCATGATGTCGAATGCGCCGCGCCATGTCGTGACCAGCTCAGCCAGCTGGACGCCGCAGATCGCCGGGACCGGGCTGACGGCGTTGTTCTATGTCGATGGCCGCATGACCAGCGACTACAATACCGGCTCCGACCTGTTCATCGAAAAGAAGCAGGACGGCTTTTTCCTGATGAATGCGCGCATCGGCCTGCACGGCAAGGACCAGCGCTGGGCGCTGGAATTCTGGGGGCAGAACATCCTCAACACCCATTACCAGCAGGTCGCCTTCAACATGCCCTTCCAGGGCTCGGGAAGCCTGTCGCAGGTCCAGCGTTTCGGCGCGCCGACCTATGCGACCGCCAACACGCTGTTCGGATCCTTCCTGGCCGAACAGCGCACCTATGGCATGACCCTGCGCACGCGCTGGTGACGGCCATTCGGGGAGGGCGCACGTCGCCCTCCCGTCAGGATTCGTCCGATAATGGGTGACGATTGGCGCGCCCGCGATGACAGCGACGGGCATTCGGGACGCTGGGCAATGCGGATGTCGAGGACGGGGTGACGTCGGCTTCGCGTCTGCCCTTGCGGCCTTATTGGTCCGAACGAATCAGCTTGATGTCGCGATCGGCGGCCCAGCCATGTACGTCCTCGCGGCGAAGCGCGGCCGCCATCAGGTCGGGAAACTGGTCGGGGGTGCAGGCGAACACGGGGATGCCCAGCGCCGCCACCCGCCCCGCAAGATGCGGATCATAGGATGGGTGCCCCGTATCGGTAAGCGCGAGCAGCACGATCACGTTGACGCCCGCCACCGCCAGTCGTGCAAGCCGGTCGACCAACGCCTCAGCATCTCCGCCTTCGTAGAGGTCGGTGATGAGCACCAGATGCGCCTTGCCCGGCCGCTCGATCCGGTCCTTGCAATAGGCGACCGCCTGATCGATGTCGGTGCCGCCGCCCAGCTGGATGCCGAACAGCACCTCGACCGGGTCCGCCAGTTCCTCGGTCAGGTCGACGATCGCGGTGTCGAAACAGACCAGCCTGGTCGAAACGACGGGCAGCGAGGCCATGACGGCGGCGAAGATCGAGGCATAGACGACCGAGCTCGCCATCGATCCCGACTGGTCGACGCACAGGATCACCTCGTCCAGATCGACGAGGCGGCGCTGCTGGCGCAGGAAGCCGATCAGCCGTTCGGGGACGATGGTGCGGTGCGCGGGCTGGTAATGGGCAAGGTTCGCGCGGATCGTGCGGGGCCAGTCGATATCGGCGAAGCGCGGGCGGCTGGTCCGTCGCGATCGGTCGAGCGCACCCCGGATCGCATCCGCCGTCCGCGCCTCCAGCCGCGCCATCAGCTCGGCGACGACCTTCGCGATGACGGCCCGCGCGGTGTCCTTGGTCTTCTCCGGCATCACACCGCGCAGCGCGACCAGATCGGCGACCAGGTTCACGTCCGCCTCGACCGTCGCCAGGAATTCGGGCTCCAGCAGCATCTGGCGCAGCCCCTTGCGCTCGAAGGCGTCCTTCTGGATCACCTGCACCACGGGGGCGGGGAAGAAATCGCGAATATCGCCCAGCCATTTGGCAACGCGCGGCGCGGACTGGCCGAGCCCGCCCCGGCCCTTCTTCTCCTGCTCGCCATCGCCGTAGAGCGCGGACAGCGCCTTGCCCATGCGGCGGTCGCTCTCGGACAGTGGGGCCGTGCCCTCTCCGTCATCGACGCCCAGGGCGAGCGTCCAGCGGCGTTCGCGTTCGTCGTGGCTCATGGCGTGGCTCCCGTCATCAGCGCCAGAACGCGCGCTTCATGCGCTGGCCAGAGCGCGGCGGCGCCGGGCAGCGAACCATAGCCCCGCGCACCCCAGTCGTAGCGGCCCAGCGCGGCGTCCATCAACCGGCGGCGCTCGCTGCGGTCGAGGGCCGAGAAGACACGCCGGAACAGCGGCAGGCTTGCGACAAAATTGTCTTCGTCCAGCGTCGAAAGCCAGCCATCGACCGCCTCGCGCAAGGGTCGGTCGTGGATCAGCCGCTCGCCCGCCCCTTCCAGGAAGCCTTCGAAAAAGCCGGCCGCTTCCGCGATCGGCGTGCCGGGCGACAGCATCCGGGCGAGCAGCGTGGCGGCATCCTGGGCCGCGAGTTTCTCCGCCTCGTAGAGCAAGCGTGCGGCGGTGCCCGCGACCAGTCGCGTCACCGGATCATCCTTGAACAGCTTGCCCAGCGCCTCGTGCCAGGTCGTAACGATATCCGAGCCGAGCTGCGCCAGCTGGATCGCGCCGTCCGCCGCCAGGATCGCCGCGCGCAAGTCGCCCGCCGCTTCGGCATCCAGCTGGCGCGCGGCATAGGGGAAGGTCAGGGCCGCCTGCACCACGATGCGCGGCATCAGGTCGCCGAGATGCCGGGTGGTGCCGCTGCGTGCCTCGCCATAGCGCAGGATGTCGGCCATTGGCGGCAATGCGGTGAGAAGGGTCAGGCCATCGCTGGTCAATGCCGCGCGGCGTTCCAGCAACGCGATGCCCGTTTCAGTCGCCCGGGGAAGATCGGCGATCATCGCGCTGCGCACCAGTCCTGCCAGCTCGCCCAGATCGGGCTCCGCGGCCATCGCCTCGCCCAGCCGTCCGGCGGCGGCGTCGGCGATGGTCGAGCCGTGGACGAGGTTCTCGACCAGTCGGACCGCATATTCCGGCTCCCAGAACACTATCCAGTTCTCGCGGAAGGTGCCGCGACTGCGCCCGGCATCGCTCAGCTCGCCCCAAGGCACGTCCAGTGCGTTCAGCCGGTGGAGCAGGGTCGAGCGCGCCAGGCCGCTCTCGCTGCGCAGGTCGAGCGTCAGGTTGCGTTCCAGCGCCTCGGGCTTGAGCCGCGTCGCCTTTTGCTGGCGTTGCAGATCCTCGAGCAGCGGTGCGAGCGGCGTGTCGGCGGGGATGACCCCGACCGCCGATCCGACCAACAGCTCGGCGGCGATATCGTCCCACCGCGCCGGCTCGCCATGGCACAGGCAGGCGATGGCCGCCTCGCGCAGTTCCTCGAAGCCGGGATGCGGGCGGCCCCGCAACGCGGCCAGCGCATGGCCCAGCCGCTGCGCCTCGATCACCGAGGCGGTGGAGACGGCATGGCCGCGCTCGCGCATGACCCGGGCGATCCGGGCGAGCCATACCGCCTCGCCGTCCGGGTGATGGCGCGTGTCCCACAGATGCGCGCACCAGCCGGGTGCGACGACGCCCGCGCCGTAACCGCTTGCCCGCGCCAGGCGCGGCGCGGTCCAGGGGGCCCAGGTCGCCTTGATCTTCGCCTTGGGCCGCCCCTTCAGCAGCGCGCGGTCGGCGGCGAGGGTCGTACTGGCGGCCAGCGCGGGCACATGCCATGCGCCGCACACCACTGCGACCGGTCCCTCGCTCTCCTTGGACGCACGGGCGATCTCGATCCGCATATGCGCTTCCCGCGCCGCCTCGCGCGCGGACAGCGGCCCGGCTTCGGCGCGCAAGGCGGTCATCGCCTCGGCGACGGCCGCGAAGACGGAGGTGGAGGCGGGGTTCTCCTCGATGACGTCGGCCCACCAGCTTTCGCCATCGTCATAGCCCGCCGCCGTCGCCAGCACGCCGATCGGGTCGCGTGCGATCGGGTCTTCGTCGATATCGCGTTCCGCTTCATCCTCGCCCAGCCGGTCGCTGGCGGGCAGATCGATGAAGCGCAGCGCGGCTCCGTGCGCCACCGCCCAGCGCGCCGCCTGATATTCGGGCGAATAGTCGGCAAAGGGAAAGAAGCTGGCGCGGGCGGGATCGTCCTCGGCATAGGTCAGCAGCGCGACCGGCGTCGCCATCGCCGGATCGGCGAGCATCGGCAGCAAGTGCGACGCATCCGCCGGTCCCTCGATGAGCACCGTGGCGGGGCGGAGCGCATCCAACGCCTCCACCAGCCGTCGCGCCGAGCCGGGGCCGTGATGGCGGATACCGAAGAGCGAGACCTCTGCCGCCATCGCGTCAGATCAGCTCGCTCAGCGAGGCATAATAGCCTTCATAGCCGCGCCGCTTCTTCAGCACGGTTTCCAGATATTCGCCCAGCACCGCCTTGTCCTGCACAGGGTCCTTCACCACAGCGCCGATCATGCTGGCGGCCAGCATCGCGGGCGTCAGCTTTCCGTCGTTGAAGAAGGTCGCCTGGCTGATCCCGCCGACCATCACGCCGATCGCCTCGGCGGTGGAGAGGCCGCCCGACGGCGATTTCAGCGCTACCTTGCCGTCCTCGGTCGACCCCGAGCGCAGTTCGCGGAAGATCGCGACGACGCGCGCGATTTCGTCGGCGACGTTCTTCGGCGCGGGCAGGTCGAGGCTGTGCGCCATTTCGCCGACG
The DNA here is from genome assembly GCA_913777295.1 of uncultured Sphingomonas sp. Taxonomy (GTDB): domain Bacteria; phylum Pseudomonadota; class Alphaproteobacteria; order Sphingomonadales; family Sphingomonadaceae; genus Sphingomonas. Next base: position 4,406 of record CAJYRU010000226.1, read on the forward strand.
CGCTTGACGATGATCGCCACTTCCTCGTCGGCGCTGTCGGGCAGGGGGAGCACGACGACGTTGAAGCGTCGCTTCAGCGCGGAGCTCAGTTCGTTGACGCCCTTGTCGCGGTTGTTGGCGGTCGCGATGACGTTGAACCCGCGCTGCGCATAGACCGCATCGTTCAGTTCGGGGATCGGCATCATCTTTTCGGACAGGACGGTAATCAGCGTGTCCTGCACGTCGGAGCCCATGCGGGTCAGCTCCTCAAGACGGCACAATTTGCCTGTCTCCATCGCGCGCATCAGCGGGGTGGGGACCAATGCCTCCCGGCTGGGGCCATGCGCCAGCAGTTGCGCATAGTTACAGCCATAGCGGACCTGGTTCTCATCGGTCCCGGCGGTGCACTGGATCACCATGGTCGAATCGCCGGTGATCGCGGCGGCGAGATGCTCCGAGACCCAGGACTTGGCGGTGCCCGGTACGCCGAGCAGCAACAGCGCGCGGTCGGTGGCCAGCGTCGCCACCGCCGTCTCGATCAGCCGCCGGTCGCCGACATATTTGGGGCTGATCGCGGAGCCGTCGGGCGCCGCGCCGCCCATCAGATAGGTCACGACGCGCTTGGGCGACAGCGTCCAGCCGGGTGGACGCCGATCGGTGTCGTCCACCGCCAGCGCGGCCAGCTCGGCGGCATAGGTCGCCTCGGCGGGAAGGCGCAGCGTCTCGCTCATGGGGTCTGTCTCCTGTTGTCGAGTGCGGCGTTCAGCCGCAGCATGTCGAGGCGCGGATCGCAGGCGATCAGCCCCACCGCCACCAGTTGGTCCAAGGCTTGCCCCGCCGCCTCGCGCGAGGCGAGCAGGCCGAGCGCCAGCAGTTCGTCGGCCTGATCGCCTCCGGCCTTCAGCGCGCCGAGCATTGCGACGCCCGCGGGCATCAGGATCGCATCGTCGATGTCGCCGTCGCCGCCTGCAATGGCGCGCACCATGTCGAAGGTCGCGCCGTTCGCGCGGATCAGCCGTTCGGCAGCGACATGGCGCTGGCCAATGGTCAGGCGCGGAACCAGCATCTCCAGCGCATCGCTGTCGATGGTCTTCGCCAGGGTCAGCGCGTCGGTGGTGGCGGCGACGACCGGATCGTTGGCCGAGCGCGCCACCATCTGTGCAAAGCCCTGGTCGAGCAGCGCATCGCCGCCCCATGGCCAGATCGCGACCAGTTCGGTGCCCTCCAGTCCCAGCGCTCGGGCGAAACCGTCGAACGATACCGTGTCGAACAGGTCGGTGCGGCGGTTGCGATAGACGATATTCTTCGGGGGCAGCGGTTCGATCACGCGAGTCCGCCGCAACAGCCCCTTGGTCTGGACCGCGAAGAACGCCGCCAGCTTCGCCGCATCCTCGTCGTCCTGATGGGAGGTCCGGCCGTCCAGCCCCTCGATGAACGCCGCGGCCAGCGCCCGGACGCGCGGTGCCCGGTCGCCCGAGGCCAATTGTTCGAGCAGCGGCCGATCATTCTCCGACAGGCCCAGCACCATCGTTTGGAGCAGCCGGGCGCGATGGTCGGCGGGCTCGCCCGCGATCTTCTGGAGCAGCAGCGCGCTGGCGGCGGCGGCATCATGCCCCCGCAAGTCCATCAGCGCGGCGAGGCGCGCGGCAGGGCCGAATGCGTCCCATGTCTCGGCCGTCAGTTCCTCCGCCCCGGCGGAAGCGGCGGCGGTTGCCGCCCAATCCTGCCACGGCGCATAGACCGGGGGCACGTCGTCACCGGGGCGCGGCATCCAGTCGCCCGGATGCAAGGTCCAGCCGCGCCGGTCGAGAAAGTCGAGCAGATCGCGCCGTGCTCCCGGCTCACGGAGCGACTGGAGCAGGCGGCGCGCGCCGGGGCGGAATATCTCGGGCAGGGGCGGATAGGCCAGCACCGGGATATCGCCCGGCGATTGCAGGCCGCCCGCCGGTTCGTTGATCGCCAGCACGCCCAGATACTGGCCCGAAAGCGCGAGCAGCCGCAGTTCGGCCTCACTCGGCTCGCCCCCCAGCGCCTCGCGCCAGCCGGGCGGCGCCTGACGCACCGCGCTGCCGCCCATGGTCCAGCGGGTGAACACCGGGCCGAGCGCATCCAGGATCGCGTCAGCCATGGCCGATCCGTCCCCATGGACTTTGCGCCGCGAGTATCTCCAGCCGGTGCCCCGACCAGAGCGCGGCGCTGCACGTCAGGTCGGTGCCGGTGAGCAGCCCTTCCGCCTCACCGGCCAGCGGCAAGGGCATGTTGCCCTCACGCTGGCACCACCAGGGCGCGCCCGCCCGGTCGAAGCCTATACGGCCCGGCGGCAGCAGGACCGGTCGCTCCGCCGCCCAGGGCTCGGCGAGGAAGGGAGCGGTCAAGGCCTCCTCCAGCGGCGCGTCCGGCCGGGGCCAGTCGAGCGGCGATCCGTCGATCACGCCCGCCTCGCGCCCGATCAGCACGGCACGCAATGGGGTGCGGGCAGGATAGAAGAGGATGTCGCCGATGAACTGCTCGCCCGGCACGAAGGCCGATCCGCGCCGTCCCGCGCTGGCGGGAAAGTAATCGAGCAGCATCGCAAAGCGCGGGCCGTCCTTCAGGTTGAGCAGCCAAGTCGTCTGCGAGATCAGGCCGTCGCGTCGTGTCCGCACCTGCTCGGCGAGCACTTCCCAGGCGGCGGTGACCCGCATCGCCGCCGGATCGTCGAGCAATGCTTCGCGCTTTTCGGCCGACGCGACCGCGCGGCGCAGTTCGGGATCGCGCGGATCGGCACGAAAGGCGCGGGCCAACATCACCAGCCGCGCCAGCTCCACCGTCGCGCCGCGCACCCGGTCGCCGGGCGGCAGCGCGAGCAGGCGGGCGGGGAGTTCGTCGACATGACCCGCCAGCGCCGCCGCCTTGCCGTCGACCAGCCGCGCCCCGATCCGGCGGCACCGCGCGGTCGCATCCTCGACGAACCCGCCAAGCCCCAGCCGGAGCTGGTCGCCGACCCATTGCTCCAGCGCCTCCAGCGCAGCCAGAATCGCGCGTTCGGTCTCCTCGGCGCGTTTCGCGTTCGCCGCATCGCGCCGCGCGGCCGCCTTGGGATCGGGGGCGGGGTCCGGCTCGATGTTCCGGGCCGCGTTCAGGGTCTTGGGTATGCCGCTGGCGGCGGCGACCGGCTTCGGCGCGCTACCGGTCGAGCGCCGGCGCCCGAGCCAATCGATCACCCATTCGGGCGTCTCGGCGGCGGGGAAGGGTAGGATCGCCTCCGCCCGCAGCCACAGCAGCGCCAAGGCATGTTTGCACGGGAATTTGCGCGAGGGGCAGGTGCATTTGCTGCCCATGTCGCGCAGGTCGGCGGCGACCCGATAGGGATTGGCCCCGGACCCGGCGCACTCGCCCCAGATCAACGCGCCGTCATGGCTGCTTCCCAGGCCCGACCATTTTCCGGGCTTCGCCAGACCCGCCGCAGCCTTGAGCGACGATTGATCGGTGGCAAGCTGTTCCACCGCCGTCAAGTCGATCGTCACACCGCCCCCGGAGCCATTCCGTCTCCGAATGATAAGAGGCAATGGCAAAAGCGCAACTGGCGTCGGGTTCTTCAGAACAGTCGAGCATCCAGGCTTGTGGCAAGGCCTTGAATTTTAAGAGTTCGTCATGTTTCGGGCATCGGCGACGCGGATGATCTGCGCGATTTCGAATTGGGTTTCTTTCACCACCAGATGGAATTGCCGCGCACCGGTCGGTCGATCCGCGACTGAACACCTATTACGCCTGTTCGGCGCGGATCAAGCGCGGGCCGAACGCGTGCACGGGACGCCGCGTCCCGATGGAGCAGCTGGACCGGTCCGCAACCGCTGTTGCTGAGCGTGCCGCCGAACTGAAGCGGCTCCGCGCCCGGCTGACCCAGCCCGAAGGCGAGAGCGCCCGCGTAATCAGGCTGGTCCGGAACGAGACGCTGAGCCCCGACGATTCGCAGGTCGTCAGTGAACTGGGCAACATCCGTGCGCAGAAGGCCAGCACCCAAGCCGACATCGTCGTCCTCGAACGGCGTCGGCGCCCGTGACGTTCGGATCACGGGGCGCAACGCGATGCTGGAACGCGCGATCATGGCATCCCAGACGCCGGGTGCCGCAGTGCCCAAAGCTGAACGGAAATGGCGCGCCCGGAGGGATTCGAACCCCCGACCGAGGAGGTAGAAGCTCCTTGCTCTATCCAACTGAGCTACGGACGCGCGGATGGCGGTGCCCCTAGCGTGGTTTGCTTGGGTTGGGAATGGCGATAAATGTCGCCGCTTACGGTGAAGGGGATTGGTATGGGCGTGGAACGGGTGGTGGCGGACCGCGACATGGAACGCGGTGCGTTTCGCTGGTTC
>CAJYRU010000227.1 GCA_913777295.1 uncultured Sphingomonas sp.
CGCTGACGTACCTGAATGGTGGGTTCAGCATTGGCCTGCAGCATCGCTATATCGATGGGATGGTCGATGTCGGCCTGATCGGCACCGATGATCGCAGCACGCGCGTCCCGGCGATCAACTATTTCGACCTCAACCTTGCCGTTGCGGTGTCAAAGGCATTCTCAATGCGTCTGGGTGTGAACAACCTGACCAACGCGCAGCCCCCGGTGTACGACTCCTTTTCGCAATCGAACACGAATCCAGGTGTGTATGACGTGCTCGGCCGGGCATTTTACGCCGGCGCGCGCGTCACGTTTTGATAGCGGCGGTCACAGTGGTGGTGAACGGGGGATCTATGACTGTCATTCGTATCGTGATGATCGCGCTCCTGTCCGTGACCGTGCCGCTTGCGTCGGCGATGGCAGAGACGGTCGTGCCGACGACCGGCGCTGGCGAGGGCCGGGGCGATGCGCAGGGCTTCAAGCCCAGCATCACCAAACACAAGGGGCGGTTCGGCAAAGCCGAGATCCACTATGAGGCGATCGCCGAGACGGTTCCGATTGCAGGCGAAAACGGCCAGCCCGAAGCAGAAATTTTCTCCGTCGGCTACACCGCGATCACCAAAGCGCCCGCAACCCGGCCGGTTACCTTTCTCTACAATGGCGGCCCCGGCTCGGCTTCCTTTTGGATACAGATGGGTGCCTTCGGCCCCAAAATTGTTGCTTTGAACGGTCCGGCGGGTGGCAGCGATCGGTCCAGCCCAGGCAATCCACTCGTCGACAATCCAGACGCCTTGCTCGATGTCACCGATATGGTGTTTATCGATCCCGTCGGGACGGGGTTCAGCCACGCCTTCGGAAGCACGAAGGACGAGGCCTTTTTCAAGACCACGGCCGATGCTTCGTCCATCGCGAAGTTCATTCGCGCTTGGCTGACCCGTCATGGCCGCTGGCAATCCCCCCGTTTCATCGGCGGAGAATCCTACGGATCGATCAGGACCGCGATGATCGTAGACGACGATCCGTTCATGACCTTCAACGGTGCCTTCCTCATCTCGCAGGGACTCGACTGGGGGACGGTGATCATGCCGCCCGGTTATGATCGCGGGTACGAACTCTTTCTGCCGAGCTATTCCGCCGCAGCCTGGTACTATAACCGCTACCAGGCAAGTGCGGTGTCGTCAGTCGCTGACGCGGTGGCCGAAAGCCAGCGTTTTGCCGAGCGCGATTATGTCTCCGCGCTCGCTCGGGGACAGGGGTTGAGCGCAACCGACAAGGCCAATGTGGCCAGCCGCCTTGCCCAGCTGACCGGCATTTCGAAAGACGAATGGATAAGGGCGGACCTTCGCATCGATCCGGACGCTTTCCGCCGGCTGCTGTTGCGTGACCAGGGTCTGCGGATCGGCCGCTTCGATGCCCGCTATTCGATTGGTAACAGTCAGGTTTTCGACGCGGGCGAGCGCTACGACCCGTCGCTGTCGGCCGCCGCGCTTCCCTATTTGAACGCCATGCGCGCGTATCTGTCGTTGGGTCTCGGCGTGACGACCGACAAACCGTATGTCGGCGTGATCTCCTCGGACTGGACCTACGATCTCAGCAACGAAGCGTTCATCAATCCGGCTCCGAAGCTCGGCGCGGCGATGACACGAAACCCGGGCATGCGCCTGTTCGTCGCATCGGGCTATTACGACTTCTCGTCGCCCGTATCGTCGGCCCAGTACAATATCGGCCATGGTGGGATTCCGTTGGATCGCACGACGATGAGATATTATCCGACCGGGCACATGATGTATCTCGACAGCGAGCATCGCCGGGCGTTGCTGGATGACATGCGCGCCTTCATCGTGGCGACACTCGACGCCCAGGCAGTTCGATAATGGCCCGTATGCGTTGCGGCAGGATGGGTCGATCTGCCTTAGCGCTGCTGACGCTCGGGCCAATAGTCGTTGCTCCTGTGCAGGCGACCGGCCGGTCCGGCATCTTACCCCCCGAAAGCAGACGCCAGCACGATGTCACGGTGAACGGACAGCGTCTTACCGTCGTTGCCGCGCTCGAACGCTATCCGGCGCAGGGGCGATCCGGTCGGCCGTTGGGCAGCATCTATCTGACCAGCCTGACCGCACATTCGGGTGATAGCCGGCGGCCGGTGATCTTCGCGTTCAATGGTGGCCCGGGTTCGAGCAGCGCCTACCTCAACCTCGGGATGTTGGGCCTGCGGCGCGTCCAGGTCAGCGGCCCGAAGGCGCGCGGACCAACTGGCACCATCGTCGACAATCACGACACCCCGCTCGACGTCGCCGATATCGTTCTGATCGATCCGATCGGCACCGGCTTCAGTCGGCTCGCCTCGCGAGGCGCGGCGGGCGAGGCCTTTTCGGCGGTCGGCGATGCCGCCTACATTGCCGGTGTCATCCGGCAATGGCTGAAGCGGCATCATCGTGAGGCCGCTCCCGCGTTCCTGGCGGGCGAGAGCTACGGGGCACAGAGGGTCGCCAGCATCCTACGCGTGTTGAGCTGCGACGGGGAACGACACTGCACGCCACTCGCCGTCGAAGGCGCGATCCTCATCTCGCAGTCAATCGAAATCGTGAATACGTTGCAGCGACCGGGTAACGTCACAGGAATCG
>CAJYRU010000228.1 GCA_913777295.1 uncultured Sphingomonas sp.
TTGCGGATGATGCCGGCGACCTGCGGGCGGACCTCCGACTGCTGGAACGCGACGACGCGCGCGGCGAGGTCGGCGGTCTGAGCGACGCTGGTCGGCTGGACCACGACGAAGCCGACCTGTGCCGGCCCCTGATTGCCGCGCCCGTTCTTCGTCGCCTTCTCACTCCCGCCACCGCCACAGGCGGACAGCGCGATCAGGGCGGGCAGGATCAACAGCGGACGGACGCGCGGCGACGCGGAACGGATCAAGGGCGGCAACCTTTGCGACAGGAAAACGGCGCGAATGCGCCGACGCATAACCGCCGCCGCATCCGAAAGTTTCAGTGCCGATTTCATACGCACCGCACCGAATGGTGCAATGCGAAGGTTGTCGCAAATTGTCGCGGGGGTGGTTTGGCCAGCCAACCCCGGCTTGACCGTCATCCGAGCGAAGGTGGGGATCTCCCCGTGACAGGGTGGGACAGGAACCGCTTGAGACCCCAGCCTTCGCTAGGGTGACGTTCTACCCGCTCAGCCTCGCGCGCCGCCGGTCCAGCGATGTGCCTCCATCGATTCCGGCTTCATCTCGATCGAATAGCCCGGCCGGGACGGTGCGCGGTACGCGCCGTTTTCGACCACGCACGGGTCGAGGAAATGTTCGTGGAGATGGTCGACGAATTCGGCGGCGCGTTCGTGCTTCACGCCCGAAAAGCACAGATAGTCGATCATCGAGAGGTGCTGGACATATTCGCACAGGCCGACGCCGCCGGCATGCGGCCAGACGGCGAGGTTGTATTTCGCGGCCATCAGCAGCACCGCCAGCACTTCGTTCACGCCGCCCAGGCGACAGGCATCGATCTGCACGACGTCCAGGGCGTGGCGCATGATGAATTGTTTGAAGACGATGCGGTTCTGGCACATCTCACCGGTGGCGACCTGTACCGGACGCACGCCGTCACGAATGGCACGATGCCCCTCGACATCGTCGGGGGAGGTCGGTTCCTCGATGAAGCGGGGCTTCGCAAAGGCGAGTGCGTTGACGCAGGCGATCGCCTGATCGACCTCCCACACCTGATTCGCATCGATCATTAGGTCGATGTCCGGCCCGACCGTCTCACGCGCCAGCGCCACGCGGCGACGGTCGTTTTCGGGATCGCCGCCGACCTTCAGCTTGATGTGCGTAAAGCCATCGGCGACCGCTTCCCTGCACAGCCGCACCAGCTTTTCGTCCGAATAGCCGAGCCAGCCGGGCGAGGTGGTGTAGGCGGGATAGCCCTCCGCCAGCAGCGTCTTCCGCCGTTCGCCCTTGCCGATCGCCCGCTCCTCCAAGAGCGCGAGCGCTTCGTCGGGGGTGATGCAGTCGGTCATATAGCGGAAATCGATCAGGCCGACGATCTCGGCCGGGGTCATCGATCCGATATAGTCCCACAGCGGCAGGCCCGCCGCCTTGGCCAGCAGGTCCCAAACCGCGTTGACGACCGCGCCAGTCGCAAGGTGGATGATCCCCTTTTCCGGGCCGACCCAGCGCAGCTGGCTGTCACCAGTGATTCGCCGCCAGAAGCCCGCCCCGTCGCGGCGGATGTCGTCGAGCGACAGCCCCTCGACCAAGGGCGCCAGAGTGGCGATCGCCGCGCAACACAGGTCGTTGCCGCGCCCGATGGTGAAGGTCAGCCCATGCCCCGCAAGGCCGGGCGAATCGGTTTCGAGGATGCAATAGGCCGCCGAATAATCCGGTTCCGGATTCATCGCGTCCGACCCGTCGAGAAAGGCGGAGGTCGGAAACCGGATGTCGTGGACCGATAACCGGGTGATGATCGTCATGCGCAGCCCCCATGCGGGCCGCCCGTGAATGTTCGATCCGCCCCGTTCCGGTCGTCAACCCCGACGCCGAACCGTTTTCATATTTGAACAGGCTTTTCCATGCAACCGGAAAGCGTCGGGCGGCGGTGACGTGGGATTTCCCGTATCTGTGATCGTACCCCCGCGCAGGCGGGGGTCCAGGGTAGCAAACGCCGACCGGTGTTCTGTGTGGCGCTGGACCCCCGCCTGCGCGGGGGTACGGAAAGGTTGAACGTCGTAAGGCTACGGATGATGATCGTCATCGACCAGTTGCGCGGAGATGCGCGCGGCGGCCGCCTGCACCGCCGCCGCCGCAGCATCGATCGCGTCGTCTTCGCCCAGCTTCGACAGATACGGCATGGTCAGCGCCGCCGCCGCGCCAGGCCCGCGCAGGATCGGGGCCGACAGGTCGGTGACGCCGCCGACGAAGCGGCTGGGCGTGCGTTCGATGCCTGACGCGCGGACCTCCTCGGCATGAGCGCGGAAGGCCGCCAGCGCCTCGGGCGTCGGCACAGGGTTGAGCAACGCTTCCCAGCGGGTGCGGACGTCGTCGGGCTGAAAGGCATAGAGGACCACCCCCGACGCTGCCTGCAACAGCGGACGGCGATAGCCGACCCGGACCGAGAAGCCGAGCTGATCGGCCGATTCCATCCGCGCGATCACCGCCATGTCGCCCATGGTATGCACCGCGACATGGCACGACTGGCCGGTTTCCTGCGCCAGTTGCCGCATTTCGGGCAACGCGACCTCGATCAGATAGCGGGTGCGCGGCTGGTTCATGCCGAGCGAGAACAGCCGGTCGCTGAGCGTATAGCCATCGCCGCCCGCTTCGGTCGTCAGATAGCCGCGATATTCCAGCACCTGCACCATGCGGAACAGTTCGCCATGCGACCGGCCCAGCCGCTGGACGATCTGGGTCAGTGTCAGCGGGGTCGTGACGCCGGCCAGCAGTTCGAGGATGTCCAGCCCCTTCTCCAGCGCGGGCGCACGGTAGCGGCGGTCGTCGGCGGCGTCGGTTTCGACCGAGGTGTCGGCGGAGGCTTCGGCCGGCGGCGCGGGGGTATGGCTCGTCATGGGCGCGACCTTCGCCGGAAAAGCGGGGGCGTGCAACCCGACGCCCGGTCACGGCCGTTGCTCCCGCCGCTGCGTCGCACAAAATCGTTGGTATGTTGTATCATATTACGCTACCGGATCGAGTCGTCGTAATCTGGAGTGCAACCGCAATGTTCCGTCCCGCCCTGTGGCTGTCGACCACCGCCCTGGCCCTGCCCGCCGCCGCCTTCGCCCAGAGCAGCACGCCGGCCACCGACGGCTATCACAGCGAGGCCCCGCCCGAGATCATCATCACCGCCCCCTACCAGCGCAACCAGGCCGACATCCTGTCGGGCACCAGCGTGCTGAGCGGTGAGGCACTGACCCGCGAACTGCGCCCGACCATCGGCGAGACGCTGGCGCGTCAGCCGGGCGTCTCCGCGACCAGCTTCGGCCCCAACGCGTCGCGCCCGGTGCTGCGCGGGCTTCAGGGGGAGCGTGTGCGCGTGCTGACCGATGGGATCGGCAGCTTCGACGTGTCGAACACCTCGGTCGACCATGCCGTGGCGATCAACCCGCTGACCGCCGACCGCATCGAAGTGCTGCGCGGCCCCTCCGCCCTGCTGTTCGGGTCGTCGGCGATCGGTGGCGTGGTCAATGTGATCGACAGCCGCATCCCGCGCCGGGTGCCCGACGAACCGATCCATGTCGACGCGCTGGCGACCTATGGCTCGGCTGCGAACGAGCGGAGCGGATCGGCGGCGGTCGACGTGCCGGTGACCGACAAGGTCGTGTTCCACCTCGACGGGACCTATGGCAAGACCGACGACCTCGACACCGGCGGCTATATCCTGTCGCGGCCGTTGCGTGCGCAGGCGGCGGCCAGCGCCGACGCCGAGACCCGCGAACTGGCCGACCTGCGCGGCAAGCTGCCCAATTCGCAGTCGGAAATGTGGGAGATCGCCGGCGGCGCGGCGATCGTGACCGATACCGGCAATCTCGGCTTCTCGGTCAGCCACCTCGACAATCGCTACGGCGTGCCGATCCGCTATTCGCTGGACGGCGGCGAGGCGGAGGACGTGACGCTGCATGTCCAGCAGACCCGCGCCGACATGCGCGCCGAGGTCAATACCGGCGGCAACGTCCTCGAAAAGATCCGGCTGCGTGCCGGGTTCGCCGATTACCGCCATGACGAGATCGAGGATACCGGCGCGATCGGTACCAGCTTCTTCAACCAGGGGCTGGAGGCCCGGCTGGAACTGGTGCAGGCGGCCCATGGCGGCTGGCGCGGCGCGGTCGGCGGACAGATGTTCATCCGCGACCTGAACATCGTCGGCGACGAGAAATTCCTGCCCAAGAGCGAGACGCAGCAATTCGGGCTGTTCACGCTCCAGTCGTTCGACATGGGCGCGTTCCGGGCCGAAGCGGGCGGGCGGTACGAATATACCGTCGCGCGCGCCGCCGCCGACGACCTGCTGGGCAACGACAATATCCGGCGCAGCTTCAACAGCTTCTCCGGGTCGCTTGGCGGCAGCGTCGGGGTGGTGGACAATGTCCGGTTCGGGATCAACGCCAGCCACACCGAACGCGCGCCGTCGGCCGAGGAACTGTTCGCCAACGGCCCGCACGCCGGCACCCAGGCGTTCGAGGTCGGCGATCCGGGCTTTGCCAAGGAAATCAGCGACGGCATCGAAGCGACGCTGAAGGGGTCGGGCGACGGCTACAGCTTCGGCCTGTCGGCCTATCACAACTGGTTCCGCAACTTCATCTACGAGAACCCGACCGGCGCGGTCGAGGACGACCTGCCCGTGTTCCAGTACAGCCAGGCCGATGCCCGGCTGTGGGGCTTCGAGGCCGAAGCGTCGGCACGCCTCGCGAAGTTCGGCGAGACGGCGATCAATGTCGACGGCGTCGCCGACTATACCCGCGCGACGATCGTCGACCGCGGCCCCGCCCCCCGCATCCCGCCGCTGCGGGTACTGGGCGGGATCGAGGCACAGGGCCGGATGGTACAGGTGCGTGGCGAGGTCGAGCATGTGACGCGGCAGGATCGCGTGGCCGATCTGGAGACGACGACGCCGGCCTATACGATGGTCAATGCGTCGGTATCGCTGCGGCCGTTCGGGCGGGACAGCAAGACCACGCTGCTGCTGTCGGCGAACAATATCTTCGACGTGGAGGCACGCCGCCATGCCAGCTTCCTGAAGGATTATGCGCCACTCGCCGGGCGCGACATCCGGGCGACGGTGCGGCTGGCGCTGTAAACGGCAAGCCTGCGGGAGGGACGTGGGTGGTGGCTCTCGCACTACCCGGCCCTTTCGTCGTCCCCGCGCAGGCGGGGACCCATACACGCTGACGCACCCGAAAGAGGCGCACCGTCTGCGTATATGGATTCCCGCCTACGCGGGAATGACGAAGGGAGTTGAAGTCTGCCTCTCCCGTCATCCCGGCGCAGGCCAGGATCCACCGCGCGGCAAGAGCCGAAGCCATCGGCGCTTGCGGAACCTTGGATCCCGGCCTTCGCCGGGATGACGAAGGACCTTAGGTACGGATTCCAATCCGCCCCGACGCTCCCTATCTACCCGTCCATGTCCCGCGCCCGCGTCCTCCTGCTCAACGCCGCACTCGGGCCGCTCGATTACCGTGTGCCGCATGGCATGACGGTCGAGCCGGGTTCGATCGTCACCGCCCCGCTCGGCCCCCGGCAGTTGCTGGGGGTGGTGTGGGATGCCGAGCGGCTGGCGGCGGAGGAGGTCGGCGACAACCGCCTGCGGCCGCTGCTGTCGGTCGCCGACGTGCCGCCGATCGCCGCGCCGCTCAGGCGGCTGGTGGAGTGGACGGCGGGCTATTATCTGGCCGCCCCCGCCTCCGTATTGCGGATGTGCCTCGCCTCCAATTCGGCGCTGGAAGGGGCGAAGCTCGCTATCGAATATCGTGCGACCGGCGTCGTACCCGAGCGGATGACCGCGCAGCGCGAACAGGCGCTGGAGCGGATCGGCGAGCGGCGCGGACTGGTGCGCGAGCTGGCGGCACTGGCCGACGTGTCCGATGCGGTGATCCGGGGGCTGGTGAAGCTGGGCGCGATCGAGGCGGTGTCGGTCGACATCGACCAACCCTATCCGACGCCCGATCCGGATCATCATCAGCCGGCGCTGTCCGCAGATCAGCAGGCGGCGGCCGACCGGCTGACCGGCGCGGTCGACGCAGATGCCTTTCACCCCTTCCTGCTCGACGGGGTTACCGGGTCGGGCAAGACCGAGGTGTATTTCGAAGCGGTGGCGGAAGCGATCCGGCAGGACCGGCAGGTGCTGGTGCTGCTCCCCGAAATCGCGCTGACCGAGCCGTTCCTCAAGCGCTTCACCGCGCGTTTCGGCTGCGAGCCGGTGCCGTGGCACAGCGACCTGCGCAGCACGCAGCGCCGCCGGGCGTGGCGCGCGATCGCCAGCGGCCAGGCGAAAGTCGTGGTCGGCGCGCGCTCCGCGCTGTTCCTGCCCTATGCCGATCTGGGGCTGATCGTCGTCGACGAGGCGCACGAAACCAGCTTCAAGCAGGAAGAGGGCGTGCACTATCATGCCCGCGACGTGGCGGTGATGCGCGGGCTGTTCGAGAAATGCCCAGTGATCCTCGCCAGCGCGACCCCGGCGATCGAAACGCGGCAACAGGTGGCGCAGGGGCGCTATACCGAGGTCAAGCTGCCCGGCCGCTATGGCAAGGCGCAGTTGCCGAGCATCGAGGCGATCGACCTGATCGAACAGCCGCCCGAACGCGGCCGCTGGATCGCGGCACCCTTGGTCAAGGCGATCGACGAGACATTGGCGAGGAAGGAACAGGCGCTGCTGTTCCTCAACCGGCGTGGCTATGCCCCGCTGACGCTGTGCCGGTCGTGCGGGCATCGTTTCCAATGTCCCAATTGCACCGCATGGATGGTCGAGCACCGGCTGATCCATCGGCTGTCGTGCCATCATTGCGGGCACGTCATCCCGACCCCGCGGGCCTGCCCCGAATGCGATGCGGAGGACGCGCTGGTCGCCTGCGGCCCCGGTGTCGAACGCATCGCCGACGAGGCCGCCGCGCTGTGGCCGACCGCGAAGATCGCCATCGTCACCTCCGACACGATCTGGTCCCCGGCCAAGGCCGCGGAGTTCGTCGGGCGGATGGAGGCGGGCGACATCGACATCGTCGTCGGGACGCAGCTGGTGACCAAGGGCTATCACTTCCCGAACCTTACTTGTGTCGGGGTGATCGACGCCGATCTGGGACTGCAGGGCGGCGATCTGCGCGCGTCGGAACGGACGTTCCAGCAGATCGCGCAGGTCGCCGGACGTGCCGGGCGCGGGACCAAGCCCGGCCATGTCTATATCCAGACGACGCAGCCCGGCGCGCCGGTGATGCAGGCGCTGATCTCCGGCGA
>CAJYRU010000229.1 GCA_913777295.1 uncultured Sphingomonas sp.
TTCCACCAGGCCGCGACGAACCAAATTGCGTTCGGCAAGTTCGTCCCAAACGAGCGGCTGGAAGGCGTCGCGCTGATCGTCGAGCGCCAATGCGTGGTGTGCCCGTCGCACGCGCTTGTTGAGCGTGAAATTGGGCATCGACAGCGCGTAGAACCAATTGTCGACGGCACGGATGATCTCCACGCTTGGCCCGCCGTAAGCGGCGACCGTGTCCCACACGCCAACGAAGCTGATCTCAGGGCGACGGTTGCGATACAGGCTGTATCGATGCTCCGGCCGGCGCATTGCCGCGATCACACGATTGCGCAGCGCACGCCAGACCTTGGTCGGCCATTGCAGCCGTCGCGGCAGATAGCGATGGCGATAGGCGCGCCACGCGTCCGCGGCGCCACGTTGCAAGGCCGCCTCGTCATCGGCCGGCACCAGGCCCTGGGTAGCGATCAGCGCGACGACCAGCCGGATCGTGAACGCCCCGCGACTGAAGCCGAAGGCATAGATCGTGTCCCCCGGCCCGTAATTGCGGCAGGCGAAGCGATAGATGTCGAGGACGTTGCGCTTCAGCCCGAAGCCGAAGATCCCGCCAAGGATCGCCAGCGGGCGGAACCACGACGTGCCGACGCCATCGTCGTAGAAGGCGATTTGGGGGCGGGCGTTAAGTGGCGCGGGCCCCAGATCGGCCGCTTCGTAGGCGCGCCAGACGTTGGTCTTGAATACCTTGGCGCTGCTGTTTCCGGTGCCGTCGGAGAAAAGCAGGATCGACTTGGCGCGCGTGGCGGCGGTCGCGTCGTCCTGCATGACTCCTCCTATCTGGTATGGCGATGCTGCGCCGTCGATGGCGTGGAGGCAAGCGCTACCGCTTGCCCCGCCAACGTAGCGACTGATCGTTGAGCGCGGCCAGATCGGCGCTTCCCGTCAGAACCGCTTCGCCCAGCGCGATCGCCGCGTTCAGGATCGCGTCCGGCGCGTGGCGGTAGGCGGGTCGCGCGGCGATGTGATCGTACCAGCGGCCGCCGCACGCATGGTCGAGCAGTATACGCTGGAAGCAATGGTCGTCGGAAACCGGCCAACGTCGGTGCGCGGCCTGCGCAGGCAGCGCGTCGCGGGTCAGCGTCAGCCAGCGTCGTTCGCGGGTGGGGCGGTCCATATCGGTGCTGCTCACGCGCCCGATCATAAGGAGTGAGGCGCGGGTGGCGAGCAGCTTGCGCGATTTGATGACCGGCAACACGAACCATATATGTTTCGTGTGTTGGTAAAGTTGTGGAGTACGCGTGTGGGAATTGTGAAGATCGATGATCGGCTGCATGAGGAAGCGCGCCGTGCCAGCGCGGTCATGTGCCGATCGATCAACGCACAGGCCGAATTCTGGATGAAAATCGGCATGCTCGCCGAAGCGAACCCGACATTGTCTTTCAACGAAATCATCGCCCGCGAGCGTGCCGCGCCGCCAACCGCGCACGCCGCATGACCGCTATCCTGAAGAACGCCGCGGAGCTGGCGCTGATGCGTGAATCAGGGCGACTGCTCGCTCGGGTCTTCGCGATGCTCGATCGGCAATCACTGGCGGGGCTGTCGACCCTTGCCGTCAACGATCTGGTCGAGCGCTACATCGTCGACGAGTTACACGCCCGGCCGGCCAGCAAGGGGCAATATGGCTTCGCATTCGTGCTCAACAGCTCAATCAACCAGGTGGTCTGCCATGGCGTGCCGGACGCAGGCGAGATCATCCGCGACGGCGACATCGTGAACCTGGACATCACGCTGGAGAAGGATGGCTTCATCGCCGATTCCAGCAAGACCTATCTGGTGGGCGATGTCGCGCCCGCCGCACGGCGGCTCGTTCGCGTCGCGCAGGAGGCGATGTGGAAGGGGATCGCGCAGGTCCGCCCCGGAGCGCGGCTGGGCGACGTAGGTGCGGCGATCGATCGTCATGCCAAGCAGCACGGCTATTCGGTCGTTCGTGACTTCTGCGGCCATGGCATCGGGCGTGAGATGCACGAGGCGCCCGAAGTGCTGAATTACGGGCGACCCGGCACCGGCGCGGTGCTGCGCGAGGGAATGACCTTCACCGTCGAACCGATGGTCAATCAGGGTACGCGCAAGGTGACGACCCGCGACGACGGCTGGACGGTGGAAACCGGCGATCGCAAGCTGTCGGCACAATTCGAGCATACGGTGGCGGTCACCGCGACCGGCGTGGAGGTGCTAACGCTGCGTGAGGGCGAGCCGGTACCCAAGGAGATACGCTGACCTCTTCCCCGTCGCGCGCCATCCCGCTACAGGCCCGCCATGGAGCATCCCGACAACATCCTTATCGTCGATTTCGGCAGCCAGGTGACCCAGTTGATCGCGCGTCGTGTGCGCGAAGCCGGGGTCTACAGCGAAGTCGTGCCGTTCCAGTCCGCCGCCGACGCGTTCGTGCGGCTGAGGCCGAAGGGCGTCATCCTATCGGGCGGTCCTGCCTCGGTGGTTGATGAGGGAAGTCCCCGTGCACCGCAGGAAATTTTCGAGGCGGGCGTGCCCGTGCTCGGCATCTGTTATGGTCAGCAGGTGATGAACACCCAGCTCGGCGGACGTGTCGAAAAGGGCATGTCGGGCGAATTCGGGGCGGCGTTCGTCGCGGTCGATCAGCCTTGCGCCTTGTTCGACGGGCTGTGGCAGGCGGGCGACAAGCATCAGGTGTGGATGAGCCACGGCGATCATGTCGCGGCGCTCGCACCGGGCTTCGCGCCGGTCGCATCTTCGCCGGGGGCGCCGTTCGCGATCACCGCGGATGAGGCTCGCCGCTTTTACGGGATGCAGTTCCACCCCGAAGTGGTGCACACCCCCGATGGCGCGAAGCTGATCGCCAATTTCGCGCGTCATGTCTGCGGGTTGGCGGGCGATTGGACGATGGCGGAGTTTCGCAGCGTCAAGATTGCGGAGATCCGCGAACAGGTCGGCGACAAGCGCGTGATCTGCGGGCTGTCGGGGGGCGTCGACTCGGCCGTGGCGGCGGTGCTGATTCATGAGGCGATTGGCGAGCAACTCACCTGCGTGTTCGTCGATGGCGGGATCCTGCGCGAGGGGGAGGCCGAGCAGGTCGTCGGCCTGTTTCGCGGTGCCTACAATATTCCGCTGGTGCATGTGCAGGCGCAGGACCTGTTCATGGACGGCCTCGCCGGGGTCACCGACCCGGAGGCCAAGCGCAAGTTCATCGGCAAGACCTTCATCGACGTGTTCGAGGCGGAGGCCAGGAAGATCGGCGGCGCGGACTTCCTCGCACAGGGCACGCTCTATCCGGACGTGATCGAAAGCGTCAGCTTCACCGGCGGCCCGTCGGTGACGATCAAGAGCCACCACAATGTCGGTGGACTTCCCGAGCGGATGAACATGAAGCTTGTCGAGCCGCTGCGCGAATTGTTCAAGGACGAGGTGCGCGCGCTGGGGCGTGAACTGGGGCTGCCCGACGTGTTCGTCGGTCGTCACCCGTTCCCCGGGCCGGGGCTGGCGATCCGCATCCCTGGCGAAGTGACGAAGGAACGTTGCGACATCCTGCGGAAGGCTGACGCGATCTATCTGGAAGAGATCCGGAATGCCGGCCTCTACGACACGATCTGGCAGGCGTTTGCGGTGCTGCTGCCCGTGCGCTCGGTGGGTGTGATGGGCGACGGGCGGACCTACGACAGCGTCTTGGCCCTGCGCGCGGTGACCTCAGTCGACGGAATGACGGCGGAAGCTTTTCAGTTCCCGGGCGACTTCCTGCCACGTGTCGCCACCCGGATCATCAACGAGGTGAAGGGCGTCAATCGCGTCACCTATGACTATACCTCCAAGCCGCCGGGGACGATCGAATGGGAATGATGCGGGCCTGAGACAAGGCGGGGCATGACGGCGAAAGGTGGTGCGGATCGCAGAGCGCCGTCGAGAGGGCCATCACAAAGGCCGCGCGATGGTTTGCGCCGAGGATCCATGCCAGAACGGGTAAGTGCCATCGGGGAATGATCGATGATTGCCGTCCTTCTGTACCTCGCTCTTCAAGCCGTACCCACGTCGCCGCCTCCCGCTGCCGCGACCTATCGCGGCGAAGGCCAGATGCGGTTGTTCGACACGATCTGCGGCCACGTCTTTCCCGATGACGCGCGGGTCGCGGAAGGCTTGGCGAAGGTGCCGGGCGCCCGCGCCCTGACCCCTGATGAACTGCGCATCTATCTGAAGGACGATCCCGGTCGCGGCTGGATCATGCCTGCCGGCACCAGCCGGATCGTGGTGACGATCGAGGCGCCGCCGATCCATTCCTGCGCGGTGCGGATCACCAACACCGATGGCGTCATCGACGAGGGTAGGTGGCAGCAGCTACTGGCCGGCGCGCAGGCGCGCAGCGGCGGCGGGTTCGTCGCGATGGCGCCGCAAACCTTCGATGTCGGCGAGATCCGATCGCAGGCGAGTGGCGTGCAGAAGCAGGGCAAGGACGGCGCGGCCGAGGCGATCTATCTGATCCGCAGCACGCCCCGCAAACCAGGCTTCGCCACGGAGATCCGCATGGTCCGCCAGATCGTTGCGCCGCGACGGCCTTGAACACCGCGGTTCGACACGCTGACCAGGCACGCTATGGCGAACGCTGGCGACAAGATTGTCGATCAATTTCGACGTTTAGGTGGAGGCGACCGAAATGGCCGTGACGCTCTATGGAATTGCCAACTGCGATACGGTCAAGAAGTCGCGCACGTGGCTCGACACGCATGGGGTGACCTTCGCCTTCCACGACTACAAGAAGGTTGGTGTAGACGAGCAAGCGCTGGACAGCTGGATCGCGCAGGTCGGTTGGGAGCGATTGCTCAATCGCGCCGGAACGACGTTTCGCAAGCTGCCCGACGCGGACAAGGCCGA
>CAJYRU010000230.1 GCA_913777295.1 uncultured Sphingomonas sp.
ACCAGCACCAGCGCCACGCCCTCCCGCCGTCGCCGCCGGTTCCACGCCTGCTCGATCCCCCCGATCAGCGCGCCGACGCCCATCACCGGATGCCACCAGCGACGCGGATAGCCAACCGCCGCCTCGACGATCAGCGCGGCGAGCGCGATCACCGCGCGACCGGCAGGATGTAGCGATGCCCCTGCGGCGTGTGCCCGATCTCGACATCGATGCCATAGGCTTCGGCGATCGCCGGCGCGGTCAGCACGGCGTCCGCCGCCCCGCTCGCCACGACGCGCCCGTCCTTCAGCAGGACCGCATCGTCCGCCACCCGCGCCGCCAGATGCAGGTCGTGCAGCACCAGCACCACGCCCCGCCCGCCGCTGGCCACCCCGCGCAACCGTGCGAGCACGTCCAGCTGGTGCGCGGGGTCGAGGCTGGCGAGCGGTTCGTCGGCCAGCAGCCAGTCTGGCTCCCCGGCCAGTACCCGCGCCAGCAGCGCGCGGCCGCGCTCGCCGCCCGACAACCGCTCGACGCCGCGCCAGGCCAGCGCGGTCATGTCGGTCGCCGCCAGCGCCGCCGCCACCGCATCGCGATCGGCCTGCGTCTCGCCCCATCGCCCGCGATGCGGAAACCGGCCCAGCCCGACCAGCGTCGCCACATCGATGTCCCAATGCACGTCGGCCGATTGCGGCAGCAACCCGATCGCCCGCGCCCGCACCCGGCGGTCGATCGCCTGCACGTCGTCCCCGCCCAGCCACGCCGCGCCCGTATCCGGGCGACGCAGCGCAGCGAGGCAGGCGAGCAGGCTCGACTTGCCCGCCCCGTTCGCGCCCAGCAGCACCGTCACCCGCCCCGGCCGGAACGCGAACGATACGCTGTCCAGCACGCGCTTGCCGCCCAGCGTCAGGCCGATCGCATCGGCCACCAGATCGGTCATGCCAGCCTCCGCCGCATCGTGACGAGCAGGTAGAGGAAGAACGGCCCGCCCAGCATCGACATGGCGATGCCGAGGCGCAGCTCGCTAACGGTCGGAGCAAGCCGCACCAGACTGTCGGCGAGCGTCAGCAACACCGCGCCTGCCAGCGCCGATGGCAGCAGGATCGCGGACGGGCGGTTGCCGGCCAGCGGCCGCACCAGATGCGGCACGATCAGCCCCACGAACCCGATCATCCCCGCCGTCGCCACCGATGCCCCGACCGTCAGCGCGACGCCGAGAATCACCAGCCGTTGCAGCCGCGCCGGATCGACCCCCATCGACCGCGCCGCCGCCTCGCCCAGCGTCAGCGCGTCCAGTGACCGCGCGGTCAGCGCCAGCACGCCCATACCGAGCGCGATCAACGGTGCCGCGACCAGCACATCGTCCCAGCTGCGATCGGTGAGCGCTCCCAACAGCCACGTCACGATCTGCGACGATACGAACGGCGTGGGCGCGAGGCTGATGGCGAGGGAGGTAAGCGACCCGGTGATACTGGTCAGGATCATGCCGCCGAGCGTGAACAGCAACAGGCTGCCCGACCGCCCGGCGATCAACGCCAGCAGCGTCATGGTGACGCCGGCTCCGACCAACGCAAACCCCGGCAACAGCCACATCTGCGCGGCATAGCCGAAATACAGCGCGATCACCGCGCCGAACGCCGCGCCCGACGAAACCCCGAACAGCCCCGGATCGGCCAGCGGATTGCGCAGATAGCCCTGCATCACCGCCCCCGACATCCCCAGCGCGCCGCCGACCAGCAGTGCGAGAACGGTACGCGGCAGGCGCAGTTCGACGATAATGATCGATCGTGGATCGTCGGCACTCCACGCGTCGAGCGGCACCCACACCTTGCCCGCCGCAACCGACAGCGCGGCGGCGAGCAGCAGCAGGACGAGCAGACCGAGGGTCAGCCGCTTCACGACGCCACTGCTCCACGCACCTGTCGCAACCGCGCCATCGCCGCGATGATCGTCGGCCCGCCACAGTTCATCAGCCGCGTCGGATAGGGAGCGACGGTGATATGCTTCGCCAGCCGCCGCACCGCCGGATGCCCGGTCATGCGGTCGTCCTGCACGCCCTCCGGCGCGGTCGACAGCAGCACGCGCGGCGGATCGGCGACCAGATATTCAAGCGGCAGGACATCCCATTGTTTCAGGCCGTACGCCGCGCTCATGTTGCGAAACCCGGCGCGCTGCAACAGGTCGTCGGTCAGCGTCCCACTGCCGGGTACCAGCCCGTTACCCTGCCATACCAACGCCCCGACCGGGCGGGCCGGCGATGGCACGGCGGCGGCGGCAATGCGGGCGGCCAGCGCATCACCCCGATCGGCATGGCCAGTAGCGGCAGCAATCTCGCGCACCTGCGCCATGCTTTCAGGCACCGATTCCGCCACCGGATATTGCACCAGCCTGATCCGCAACCGCTTCAGCGCGGCAATCGTCGCCGGTTCGACATGTGGCCCGGCCAGCACCATGTCGGGGCGCAGCGCGACCACTTCCTCCGCCGTGCCCGACGTCGCCTTGAACCGGCGCGCCCAGCCGAGCGGGACCGAGGTCGCCCGCGCATCCTGCGAATAATGGCTGATGCCGACGATCTGCACCGGATCGGCGACGCGGGCCAGCACGGCATCGACGCACGGGTTGATCGACACGATCCGGGGCGGGCGCGGCGCGGCCGACACCAATGCCGGCGCGGCCAGCAACAGGGCGAGCGCGCGGATCAATATTCCACGCCCTTCTGTGCCTTGAACCCGGCATGATAGGGATGCTTCACCTCGCCGAACTCCGTAATCAGGTCGGCGATCTCCAGCAGTTCGGATTTCGCGTTGCGGCCGGTGATGCAGATATGCTTGGTCAGCGGACGATCCTTCAGGAACGCGACGATTTCCGCGATCGGCAGCGTGTCGTCGCGCAGCACGATGTTGAGTTCATCGAGGATCACGAAATCGATGGCGGGATCGAGGATCATCTCCTTCGATCGCTCCCATGCCGCCCGCGCGGCGGCGATGTCCTGCGCACGGTCCTGCGTTTCCCAGGTGAAGCCCTCGCCCATCACCTCGAAACGCGCCAGGTCGGGATGCGCGTCGAAGAAGTTGCGCTCCCCCGTCTCCCACTTGCCCTTCACATATTGCAGGATCGCGACCTTCATCCCCCAGCCGATGCTGCGGATCGCCATGCCGAACGCGCTCGACGACTTGCCCTTGCCATTGCCGGTATGGACGATCAGCAGCCCGCGTTCGAGCGTGCGGCGCGCCTGCATCTTTTCGCGCGCCACCGCCATGCGCTGCATCCGGGCATTGTGGCGGGCGTGATCGGCTGCGGTCTCGGTCAACGGGGATACTCCGACAGGGCGTGGGTCAGGCGGGTCAGCGCCAAGCCGTCGACCGGCAGGCCGAT